>JBKHWX010000090.1:0-14509 GCA_046566325.1 Actinomycetes bacterium
GGTCGTCGACGAGGAACGACAGGGAGATCTTGTCCAGCTGCTCGACCACCAGGGAGTCGGCGAACCGACCGGAGAAGGTCATCAGGTGGTCGGTGGCGATGGATCCAGTCACAGCGAGTCTCACGCACGAACCCTAGACGCCGACCGCACGCGGGACGCCGAAGAGGGCACCTCGCGTCGCGAGATGCCCTCTTCCGGGGGAACGGAGGCGGACTCAGCTGAAGGAGTCACCGCAGGCGCAGGAGCCACCCGCGTTCGGGTTGTCGATCGTGAAGCCCTGCTTCTCGATCGTGTCGGCGAAGTCGATCGTGGCGCCGTCCAGGTACGGGACGCTCATCCGGTCCACGACGACCCCGACGCCGTCGAAGTCGCGGACCGCGTCCCCGTCGAGCGTGCGCTCGTCGAAGTACAGCTGGTAGATCAGGCCCGAGCAGCCGCCGGGCTGCACCGCGACGCGCAGCCGCAGGTCGTCCCGGCCCTCCTGCTCGAGCAGGCTGCGGACCTTCTCGGCGGCGACCGTCGTCAGCTCGACACCGTGTTCGGCGGTGGGTACGCCGGCACCGTCAGCACCGTGCTCGGGCGGCGCGGTCTGGGTGCCGGCATGGGTCCCGGTCGCGGTGGTCGTCTCGCTCATCTGTATGTCTCTCCGATGTGCCGGATCCGGTGGTCAGTGGTGTCAACCCGGGAACGTCCGCAGGTTGTTCCCGACACCAAGGGTACGCCGTAGCCGTCCGACGGGCGCCGCGACGGTCAGACGGGGTGGCGTCGGCCGTCAGGCGCTTCACCAGTGGGGAGAGCGTGCCTCCAACACACTCGCCCCGTCCTCCGCCGACTCGGCTGCCGAGCAGGCTGCGCCGTCACCCTCGAGGGAACGCATGCACAAGAACGCCAGGCGGTCGTTCGGTTACCGAGTGTACCGGCAGCTCAAGAAGATCTTCGGTCCGGCGCAGCTGGGCCTCATGGGAGAGCCGCGTCGGCGCGTGAAGAACCGCTGGCAAGGCGTCGAGGGCCAGTGGGTGCTCCGGCGCAACAGCGAGCGACGGACGTACCTCGCTTCGGGGCCCCGAGGGCCCCAGCAGCCCCAGCAGAGGCCGCAGATGGGGCCGGACGACGAGCAGGGACAGCAGACCGCCTCGTCCTAGGCGCCTTCCTCGGTCCTGGCCCTCCTCGGCGCGCCCCGACGCGGGCGGTCGCCTTGCGATCCCTCAGCGCGACCAGGTCCTCGCGATCCGTTCGGCCCGGACGGCGAGCGTCCCGGCCGGGTCGGCCAGCGTCGCACCGACGTCCTGGGGACGCTCCGCGACGGCGTACGCCGACTCCACACCCATCGCGACCGTCTCACGCCGGCCGACCTCCACCCGGCCGGCGAGCACCACGGCAGGAATCCCGACGGCGAGGGCCCGCTGGGCCACGGAGGCGACGACGCCTCCGCGTAGCGACCTCCAGTCGAAGCAGCCCTCCCCCGTCACCACGAGGTCGCAGCCCGCGAGGCGCGCCGAGAACGCGACCGCATCGAGGACGGCGTCCGCGCCGGGAACCAGCCGCGCCCCCAGCAGCGACAGGGCGAAGCCGAGCCCGCCGTCGGCGCCGGCACCCGGCGTCGCGAGCAGCTTCTGGGGCGCCGTCTCGGGTCCGAGGGTGGCCAGCGCGACCTGGGCGAACCGGCCCAGCGCCCGGTCGAGCTGCTGCGCCTGCTGCGCGGTCGCACCCTTCGAGACCCCGAAGCTGGCCGCCGCGCCCTTGAAGCCCAGCAGCGGGACGGTCTCCTCGGTGGCCACCACGAGGTCGACGTCCGCGAAGCGGTGCCGCACCTCGGGCAAGCCGGCCAGGGCGTCGTCCGGGATGTCGGCGAGAGCGCCACCACCGGAAGCCAGCGTGGCGGGGTCGCCGGCGCCGAGAGCAGCGAGGCAGCCGGCGCCGGCGTCCATGCTCGCCGAGCCGCCCAGGCCGACGACGATGCGCCGCGCCCCTGCCTCGAGGGCAGCCTTGAGCAGCGGGCCGACACCCGTGGACGTCGCCGCGACCGGGTTCCGTGCCGCCTCATCGAGCAGGTGCAGACCGCAGGCCTGCGCCGCCTCGACGTAGGCGCAGCCCGGCCCATCACCGCCGCGGGCCGCGTCGACGACGACGACGACGGTCGCCGGTGTCGGAGCGCCGAGCGGTCCCGGCACCGTGATCGAGACGAGCTGCCCACCGACGGCCCCGCTGACCACGTCTACGAAGCCGGCGGACCCGTCGGACAGCGGGCACAGCAGCAGGTCGTCCCGCGGAGCCCATCGCCGCCAGCCCTCGACTATCGCCGCGGCCGCCTGCCCTGCGGTCAGGGTGCCCCCGAAGGAGTCGGGAGCGATGAGAACGCGCACCCTGACGTCAGCCCGCAGGTGCCTGCGCGAGCCGGGCCAGCAGCAGCGTCTCCGCCAGACAGGCCCGGGAGAACACTCCGAGGTGCAGCGACTCGTCGTACCCGTGGGCCCGCGTGTGCGGGTCCTCGACGCCGGTGACGAGCACCGTGGCGTCCGGGAACACCTCTCGGAGGTCGGCGATGAACGGGATCGACCCGCCGATCCCCTGCTGCACGACGTCCGCGCCGTCCCATGCCTGGGACAGGGCCCAGCGCGCCAGGTCGTACAGCGGACCCTCGACGTCCCCGGCGAAGGACTGGCCCAGCTCCTTCAGGGTGACGTCGACGTGGGCGCCGAAGGGCGCTGTGGCCAGCAGGTGCTGGCGCAGCGCCTGGAACGCGGCCTTGGGGTCCTGGCCCGGCGCGATACGCATCGACAGCTTCGCGCGCACGACCGGCAGCAGCGTGTTGGACGCGGTGGCGACGCTCGGGGCGTCGATCCCCGTCACGGTCACCGACGGCCTCGTCCAGGTCCTCGACAGCAGGCTTCCGGCGCCGACGACGCGGACGCCGTCCAGCACCCCCGCGTTCCGGCGCAGCTCGTCCTCGGAGTACTGCAGGTCCGCGGCCTCCGAGCGCACGAGGTCGACGACAGCGAGGTCGCCCTGGTCGTCCCACAGCCGGGACAGCAGGGTGGTCATGGCCATCATCGCGTCGGGCGCCGCGCCCCCGTACATCCCCGAGTGGACGGCGTGGCTGAGCGTCCGCACCTCGACGTCCGCGTCCACGAGACCCCGCAGGCTCGTGGTGAGCGACGGGGTGTCCACGTCCCAGTTGTCGGAGTCCGCGACGACGATCACGTCCGCCGCCAGCCTGTCGCGGTACCGCTGAAGGAAGTCCTCGAAGGACGGCGAGCCGGACTCCTCCTCGCCCTCGACGAAGACCACGACGCCCACACCCTCGGCCGGTCCCCACGTCGGCAGGAGCGTGCGCAGCGCCGCCACGTGGGCCATGACGCCGGCCTTGTCGTCCGCCGTGCCGCGCCCGTAGAGGCGGCCGTCCCGCTCCGTCGGCTCGAAGGGCGGTGTCGTCCAGTCCGCGTCCTGGCCCGGTGGCTGCACGTCGTGGTGGGCGTAGAGCATCACGGTCGGGGCGCCGTCCGGGGCGGGACGACGAGCGACCACGGCGGGTGCGCCGTCCGTGCCGTCGGGGCGGGTGGCGCGCAGGACGTCGACCTCGGGCATGCCGGCGTCCCGGAGCAGGCGCGCGACCGCCTCCGCGCTCTGCTGGACGTGCGCCTGGTCGAACGCGGCGGCGGACACGCTCGGGATGCGGACGAGCCGCTCCAGGTCGGCACGCACCCCGGGCAGCTGCTCGGCGAGTGCCCTGCGGACGGCGGCCACGTCGGGACGTCCTGTAGACGACGCGGCGTCAGCCGCCGCGTTGATCATGGGATCGCGTCCACCTCCTGTGGCGCGTCCCGTTCCGGCGTCGGTCATGGCTCGGCACGCTACCGCCGGTCGCAGCCGGGCGGTCCGCGGGCTACCGTCGGCAGGTGAGCGGGACCTCCTCGCCGGGCAGCGCCTCCGAGAGCACGGGGACGGTCCTCCTGGCGCTCGCCGCCAACGCGGGGATCGGGGTCGCGAAGGGCGTCGCGGCGCTGGTCACCGGCTCGGCTGCCATGGCCGCCGAGACCGCGCACTCCGTGGCGGACACCGTCAACGAGATCCTGCTGCTCGCCGCCCTGAGGCGCAGCCAGCGGCCCGCCGACCGCCTCCACCCCCTCGGGTACGGGCAGGAGCGGTTCTTCTGGTCGCTGGTGGCCGCCGTCTCGATCTTCGTCTCGGGAGCGGTGTTCTCGGCCGTCGAGGGCATCAGGGCGATGCTCGGCGGCGAGTCGGCGGTGGAGTCGCCCGGCGTCGCGTACGCGGTGCTCGCCGTGTCGTTCGTGCTGGAGGGCACGTCGCTGCTCCGAGCGGTGAAGCAGGTGAGGTCGGAGGCGGCGCACCACCGGCAGACGGTGCTGCGGTGGCTGCGGACGACGGACGACCCGCCCGTGAAGACGGTCTTCTACGAGGACAGCGCAGCCCTGGTCGGCCTGCTCCTCGCGGCCGGCGGCATCGCCGTCCACGAGCTCACCGGCTCCCCCGTCGCCGACGGCGTCGCGTCGCTGCTGATCGCGACCCTGCTGACCTGGGTCGCGTACCGGCTCGCCGCCACCAACAAGAACCTGCTCGTCCCGAGCCAGGCCGACCCACGGCTGGTACACGCGATCGCAGCGTGGCTGCGGGCGCAGCCGAGCGTCGACGCGCTCGTCGACCTGCTGACGATCCGCCTCGGCACCGACCAGGTGCTCGTATGCGCCCGGCTCGACTTCCGGGGCGGGCTCGCCTCTGCGGAGATCGAGGACGCGGCGCTGGAGATGGACTCCGGCATGCGCACCGAGTTCCCGGACGTGTTCGAGGTCTTCCTCGAGCCCGTGCCGAGGCACGACGCCGAGCTCCGTGAGCGCGTGCGGCGACGGTACGGCCCCCAGATCGCCGCGCTGATCGAGGCCGTGGACGTCGAGGCGTCGAAGCGGGGCGGCCGCGCAGGACGCGGCGGAGATCAGAACGGAAGGCGGCAGACGCCCCCGGTACGCTCGCAGCGTGTTCGGACGCCGGAAGACCCAACCTGAGGCCTCTCCCCCGCCCGTCGAGCGGCCCGGGGCGAAGAACCGGCCGACACCCAAGCGCAGCGACGTCGAGGCGGCACGCAAGCGCCCGCTCGTCCCGGCCGACCGCAAGGTGGCCGCCAAGGCCGCGCGCGAGCAGGCGCGCCAGGATCGGGTCCGGGCGCGGGAGGCGATGCTCACGGGCGACGACCGGTACCTGCCGCCACGGGACAAGGGACCGGTCAAGCGGTACGTGCGCGACTTCGTCGACGCGCGCTGGAACGCGGGCGAGTGGTTCCTGATCGTCGCCCTCGTCGTGGTCGCGCTCAGCCTGACCCGCAGCGCCACGACCCAGGTCGCCTCGTACGCGGTGCTCTGGGCCATGATCCTCTTCTGTCTCGTGGACGGCTTTCTCCTCTCGAGGCAGCTCAAGCGGCGGATCCGCGGGAAGTTCGGAGACGAAGGGCTGGCCGGGGGCGCCGTCCGGTACGGCGTCCTGCGGGCGTTCCAGCTCCGCCGCGTGCGCCTGCCGAAGCCGACGGTCAAGCGGGGCCAGTACCCACGCTGACCCGGGACCCGCGCTGAGCGAGTGTCGGTGCCCGGTCGTAGTGTCGCCGGCATGGAGTTCCCGTACCTCGGCAACAGCGGCCTGAAGATCTCGGAGATCACCTACGGCAACTGGCTGACGCACGGGTCCCAGGTCGAGAACGACGTCGCGAAGCAGTGCGTGCGCGCGGCGCTCGACGCGGGGATCACGTCGTTCGACACCGCCGACGTCTACGCCAACACCAAGGCCGAGACGGTGCTCGGCGAGGCGTTGCGCGGCGAGCGGCGCGAGTCCCTCGAGATCTTCACGAAGGTCTACTGGCCCACCGGGCCGGGCGGGCCCAACGACATGGGTCTCTCCCGCAAGCACATCCTCGAGTCGATCAACGGCTCGCTCCGTCGGCTCGGGACCGACTACGTCGACCTCTACCAGGCCCACCGGTACGACACCGAGACCCCGCTCGAGGAGACGATGCAGGCCTTCGCCGACGTCGTCCGGCAGGGCAAGGCGCTCTACATCGGCGTCAGCGAGTGGACGGCCGACCAGATCAGGGCCGGCCACACCCTTGCGAAGGAGCTCGGTGTCCAGCTCATCTCCAGCCAGCCTCAGTACTCGATGCTCTGGAGGGTGATCGAGGCCGAGGTCGTGCCGACCTGCCGCGAGCTGGGGATCTCCCAGATCGTGTGGTCGCCGGTCGCGCAGGGCGTGCTGACCGGCAAGTACCAGCCGGGGCAGTCGCCTCCCGCCGGCTCCCGGGCGACCGACACGAAGGGCGGGGCGACCTTCGTCAAGCGCTTCCTGGACGACGACACGCTGCGAGCCGTGCAGAACCTTCCGCCGGTCGCGTCCGACCTCGGGCTGACGATGGCCCAGCTGGCCGTCGCCTGGGTGCTGCAGAACGACAACGTCGCCGCCGCGCTCGTCGGGGCGTCACGACCGGAGCAGGTGGCGGAGAACGTCAAAGCCTCCGGCGTGAGGATCCCTCAGGACGCGATGGCGAAGATCGACGAGGCCCTCGGCGGGGTGGTCGAGTCGGACCCGGGCAGGACCGCTGCGAACGCGCCCAAGGGCCGGGTGGCCTGACGTGGTCAGCCGGCGGGGCGCTCAGCCGGCGGGGTGCAGCGACATGGGCCCGTACACCTCGGTCTCGTCCTCGAACAGGCGGACGGCGTCCACTCCCTCAGCGACGAGCTGCTGGTAGGTCTCCCCAACCCACGACTCCGCGTCCGCCTGGGTCGGGAACGGGCCGGTCGGCGCGGACGCGGGGGCGACGGAATGGCCCGAGGCGTCCTCGAAGGTCCAGGTCCAGCGGCTGCCTGGCATGCGTCGTCCTCTCTCCTGCGGATCTGGCGGATCTGGGCGGATCTGGGCCCGGTCGGGCCCACCTCGGTCCGACAACCCTATGGGCGAAGCCCCTGCCGGACCGATGTGCGGTCCAAGCCGACAGCGGGCCGACGAGCCGGGGACGACGACACTTGGCGCATGCAGACGTTCCTGCCGTACGCCGACTTCGGCCGGTGCGGCGCCGTCCTCGACCCGCAGCGGCTCGGCAAGCAGCGGGTGGAGACCCTGCAGATCCTGCGCGCGTTGCACCTGCCCGAGTACGGCTGGGCGAACCACCCTGCGGTGGGGATGTGGCGGGGGCGGACGGAGGCGCTCGTGCTGTACGGCCTCGCCTGCGTGCGCGAGTGGACGTCGCGGGGCCACCTCGACTCGACTCACTGCTCGATCACCGAGTTCGCACCCGGCGTCGCCGGCCGCACCCAGGATGACCTCGCCGACCAGGACCTGCTGCCCTCCTGGCTCGGGCACGAGCGCCTCCACCTGAGCCACCGGTCGGCTCTGCTGCGCAAGCTGCCGGACTGGTACCGCCCGCTGTTCGGCGGCGAGCTGCCGGACGACCTGCCGTACGTGTGGCCTCCGCCGGACCCCGTCCCGCCCGGTCGCGTGGAGAGGGGCACGAAGGTGTGGGTCGTCCGGGCTCCGAGCCTCGAGCTGCTCGGCCGGTTCCTGCAGGAGGGCTTCGTCGGGCTCGGCACGCAGTCCGGCCTCGCCGTCGACGTGGGCGGGATGGACGGCGCCGCGATGCGGAACGCCCTTCGCGCGGTCTCCCCCGCCCGTCGGGCCGGCAAGGACCTGCGTCAGCTGGAGGCCTTCGTGCAGCAGGTCGAGGCCGGGGACCTCGTGTCCGTGCCCATCGAGGACGGGACGGCGCTGCTGGTCGGGCTGGTGACGGGCGAGTACGAGTTCGAGGGTTCCGCAGCCGCGCCGCACCGCCGTGCCGTCAGGTGGGAGGGCCGGCGGGAGCGGAGTGACGTGCGGCCCTCGGCAGCCATGCAGGACCCGCGGGCCCTGTTCCGCGTGACACTCGCTGAGTAGAGACGACGAGGCGCAAACCCGCGGCGGGACTCGGGGGCCTGCGCCCCGCCCGCCCTCAGGGTGTCTGCGCGGCCAGGTAGGCCTCGACCACCGAGGCGGAGAGACGGCCGCGGTCCGACACGGGCACCCCATGCGCCTGCGCCCACGCCCTGACCTCGGCGGGCGACGGCGAAGGCGCGGGCAGCGGCGCGGCCGGAGTCAGCGTCGACTCCAGGTCCACCGTGGCCTGCTCGGTCCCGAGCTCGGCCAGGGCCGCACCCAGGAACCGGTACGTCCACTCCTGGGCGAGCGGGCGGGTCTCGGTGAAGACGATCGGCACGCCGGGGAACCGCACCTGCGCCTCGGCGAGCGCGTCCGCGACGACGGCCGGCCGGACACGCTCGAGGCTGAAGATCTGGGAGTACCGGTCCTCGACCACCACGGCCGCACGAGGCAGCGCCGACAGCTCGGCGAGGGCGAAGCGCAGCTTCCCGTTCAGCAGGCTCGACGCGAGGTCCTGCAGGGACTTGCGCTCGACCGCCGCCACGACCCTGCCGTCGAGCTCCACCGCGTAGTCGCCGGCGGGCAGCGCGCGTCGCTCCGTCACGACCTGCTGCTGCGCGAACTGGTAGGCGTAGCGCTCGCGGACGTCGACCAGCACCGTCAGGCACTCGAGTCCCTGGGCCCGCGCGGTCGGCAGCGACACGTTCGGCCGGGCCTGCTTCGCCGTCCTCGAGGACTGCCAGAAGATCGCCTCGCGGCCGCCTCTGATCCGGGTGAACACCAGCTGCGACCGGTTCTCCCGACCGCGGTCGAGCACGAGGTCGATCGCGGCCCCCCGCCGCACACACGAGCGCACCGGCACCCGCTCCAGGACCTCGGGGTCCTCCGGCCACTCCAGGGCCCGGTGACAGTAGACCTTTGCCGTCCGCGGCCAGGTCTCCCGCGCCTTCAGCACGACTCCCTGGCCGAGGGGCAGCCGGATGAGGAACGGCAGCGCCGAGCCCGGCTCGGGGTTGCGCGCGATCACGAAGTCGTCCGGCACGTCTCCTAGGCTGCACCGTCCCAGGCAGGACGACGAGCAGCCCCACGGCTTTGACGCCCCACAGGCGGCATGAGACCGTTCGACCGTCGACCTCGCGAGCAGGGGAAGCCGGTGCGAACCCGGCGCTGACCCGCAACCGTGAGCCATCCGGCGCCTCTGGCGCCGATACGTGGCGAGCCGGAACACCTGCCGCATGCGTTGGCTCCATCTGTCCGCCGCGGATCGCGGACTGGGGCCGGGACGGCGAGCCGCCTCCTGGTGCCAGCGAGCGAGGAGGTACCGACTTCGCATGACCACCAGCACGACGTCCCCCCTGCTGCGCCGAGCCGCCGTGCTCGCGGCATCGCTGCTGACCGTCACGGCGGCTCTGCTGGGTCCGGGGGCGCTCGCGTCCTGGGCCGCCACGGCCCCCGGCGGCTCGACCGACACACCGACGAGCACGGGCGCCGCCACCGCCGGGTACCGCTTCTGGGGGTACTTCCAGCAGGTCGACGGTGCCTGGGAGTTCGCGCAGACCGGTCCGGCCGACACGAAGCCGCAGGACGGCGCCGTCGAGGGCTGGCGGTTCGCCGCCGCGGCCTCGGACGACCCCCGCTTCCCGCGGGCGATCCCGGCGTTCGCGGACGTCTGCGGGAACACGAAGGCGACCGGCGGCGAGAAGCGCGTGGCCGTCGTCCTCGACTACGGCCGTGTCGCCGACAACGCTGACGGCGCCGAACCGCCGAAGCCGCGCGCGGCCTGTGCGGTCGTCCGCGAAAGCGGGACCGGCAGCGACGTGCTCGCGGCGGTGGCCGAGGTCCGGACGGGCGAGGGCGGCCTCACCTGTGCGGTCGACGGGTTCCCTGCGACGGGGTGCGGTGACCCGGTGAACCCGCTGCCGGCCGTGGCCGTCGCACCGGACGAGCAGGTCCAGCTGACCGGCGTCCGTACCGACGACTCGAACGACGCGACGGACGGCGCGGAGAGCTCTGACGGTGGTCCGGGGACGGCCCTGTGGGTCGGGGTGGGTGCCGTCGTGCTGGCCGCGGTGATCGGCTTCGCCGCTCTCCGCCGGCGCTCGACCGACTGAGAACGGCCGGCTGGCATGCGCTTCGCGGCGTGGGTCCTTCGGCCGGCCGACCGGCCCGACCTGCCGCGCGCCCTCCACCCGGTGGCGTGGTGGGTCTGGGCGGCGTGCCTGGCGGCCGCGGCAAGCCGCACGACGAACCCGTTCCTGCTGCTGCTCGTGGTCGCGGTCGCGGGGTACGTGGTCTCCGCCCGGCGGGACGTCGGCGCGCCGGCGGTGTTCGGGACGTTCCTGCTCGTCGGGCTGGCGGTCATCGGGATCCGCCTGGTCGCCGAGGTCGTCCTGGGCAGCGGGGTGGGTGGACGCACGGTCCTGGTCCGGCTGCCGTCGCTGACGCTGCCGGAGGCGATGAACGGGGTCAGCTTCGGCGGACCGGTGACCTTGGAGGGTGTGCTCTACGCCCTCTACGACGGGCTCCGCCTCGCCGCCGTGCTCTGCTGCGTCGGCGCGGCGAACACGCTCGCCAGCCCGCGGCGCCTGCTTCGCCACATCCCCGCCACCCTCTACGAGGTCGGGACCGCCGTCGTCGTCGCCCTGACCTACGCGCCGCAGCTCGTCGTCCACGCTCGGCGCGTCCGGACGGCCCGACGCCTGCGCGGACAGCCGGGGCGCGGCCTCCGCGAGCTGGGTCGGATCGCCGTCCCGGTGCTGGAGGGCGCCCTCGAACGCGCGCTGGAGCTCGCGGCGTCCATGGAGTCCCGGGGCTACGGCAGGAGCGTGCGCAGGGCGGGGCGCGCGCGGACGACGGCCCTGACGCTCGTCGGCGTGGGCGGCGTCGTGGTCGGCATGTACGGGCTGCTGGACGGCGGTTCGCCCCCGTTGCTGGGCCTGCCCGTGCTCGCGGTCGGAGCGGCTGCGAGCGCCGTGGCGCTGTGGACGGGCGCGCGGCGCGACCCGCGCAGCCGCTACCGCCCGGACCCGTGGGCACTCCCCGAGTGGGGGGTCGTCCTGTCGGGGGTCGGCGCCGTCGCGGTGCTCGTCTGGTGCGCGCAGCAGCAGCTGCCGGGCATCGTCCCGGTGACCTCGCCCGCCCGGTGGCCCGCCCTGCCGTGGCAGGCGGTGGCAGGGGTCCTCCTGCCGCTGCTCGCAGCGGTGGTCGCGCCGATGCCGCCGCTGCGCGCCGCACTGGAGCACGCGCCGTCGCTGACGCGCTCGGGAGCGCCCGCGTGATCGTCTTCGACCACGTCTCGGTGCGCTATCCCGGGAGCGACCGGGACGCTCTCCACGACGTGACCCTGTCCGTGGACGAGGGAGAGCTCGCGCTCGTCGTCGGGCCGACCGGGTCCGGCAAGTCAACCCTCCTGGCGTGCGTCAACGGGCTCGTGCCCCACTTCACCGGCGGCCACCTCTCCGGGCACGTCGTCGTCGACGGCCGCGACACGCGCACGCACCGGCCGCGCGACCTGGCGGACGTCGTCGGCGTCGTCTGGCAGGACCCGGTGGCCGGGTTCGTCACCGACACCGTCGAGGAGGAGCTCGCGTACTCCCTGGAGATGCTCGGCGCGACCGGGACGGCGATGCGCAGACGGGTCGAGGAGACCCTGGACGTGCTCGGTCTGGCCGACGTGCGGGCCCGCTCGCTGACGTCGCTCAGCGGAGGCCAGCAGCAGCGGGTGGCGATCGGGGCCGTCCTGGTCGCGAACCCACGTGTGCTCGTGCTCGACGAGCCGACGTCCGCCCTGGACCCGGTCGCTGCCGAGGACGTCCTCGGGACCCTCACCCGCCTCGTCCACGACCTGGGCCTCACGGTGCTGCTCGCGGAGCACCGCCTCGAGCGCGTCGTCCAGTACGCCGACCTCGTCGTCACCGTCGAACCCGGACCGCAGGGCGCCGTGGTGCGGGAGGACGAGCCGGCGACGGCGATGCTCACGAGTCCCGTCACCCCACCCGTCGTCGACCTCGGCCGGCTCGTGGGGTGGTCTCCGCTGCCCCTGTCCGTGAGGGACGCGCGGCGGGCGGCGCGGGGCCTGCGCCAGCGGCTGGGCGGCGTACCGGTGCCACGCCGCGCGCCGGCCGCCGAGGTGACGGCGCGCACCCTGGCCACGGTGTCGCGGCTCGTCGTCCGCCGGGGGACGACGAGAGCGCTCGCGGGCGTGGACCTCACCCTGCGCGCCGGACAGGTCGTCGCTCTGATGGGCCGCAACGGAGCGGGCAAGTCGACGCTGCTCGGCGCGCTGGCGGGGCAGGTCAAGCCGACGAGCGGGTCCGTGCTCCTGAACGGCCCTGCCCTCCTGAACGGCGAGGCGACTCCCGAGCGCGGGCTGGTGCCGTCGCGGACCGGTCCTCGCGAGCTGGTCAAGCACGTCGGGCTCGTGCCGCAGGACCCCACTGTTCTGCTGTACGGCGAGACGGTCGCGCAGGAGTGCCGGGACGCCGACCGGGACATGCGGGCGCCGGCGGGGACGACGCGGGCGCTGCTCACCGACCTGGCGCCCGACGTCGACGACGACACCCACCCGCGGGACCTGTCGGAGGGACAGCGCCTCGCGCTAGCGGTCTCGGTCGTGCTGGCGGGCGCTCCCCCGCTGCTGCTCCTCGACGAGCCGACCCGCGGGCTGGACTACGGGGCCAAGCGGCGGCTGGTCCGCCACCTGCGGCGGCTGGCGGACGCGGGGCGCGGGATCGTCGTCGCCACCCACGACGTCGAGCTGGCGGCGGAGGTCGCGGACCGCGCACTGGTGCTCGCGGACGGCGACGTGGTCGCCGACGGCGAGGCCGGCGAGGTGCTCGCGGCGTCACCGGCCTTCGCGCCCCAGGTGGCGAAGGTGATGCATCCGCAGTCATGGCTCACGGTCGGGCAGGTCGCCGCAGCGCTGGAGCACGCGCCGTGACCGGCGCGGCGGTGGACGTCTGTCGGCGAGAACGGCCGGTGCTGCGGCTGCGGTGGGGTCCGGCTCTGGCCCTGCTCGGCGCGAGCGCGGCAGGCGTGGCCGCCTTCTGCTGGCCGTTCCTGCTGCGGGCCGGGTCGAGCCTGCAGCACCAGGCGGACGCCCCATGGCTGTTCGTGGTGCTGCTCGCCTTGCTCGGGGCCCTCGTGACGGCGGAGCTCGCCTCCGGTGGCATGGACGCGAAGACGGTGGCACTGCTGGGGGTGCTCGCCGCCGTCGGCGGAGCGCTCCGCGTGCTCGGCGCGGGCACGGCGGGCCTGGAGCCGCTGTTCTTCCTGCTCGTGCTCGCGGGGCGTGTGCTCGGACCCGGTGCCGGTTTCCTGCTCGGCGGGCTGGCCGTGCTGGTCGGAGGCTTCCTGACAGGCGGCATCGGACCCTGGACCCCGTTCCAGATGTTCGCCGGCGGGTGGTTCACGCTCGGCGCCGCGCTCCTGCCGAAGGCGTCGGGCCGGGCCGAGCTGTGGCTGCTCGCCGCCTACGGCTTCGTCGCCGCGCTGGCCTACGGGGCTCTCATGAACGTGTGGTTCTGGCCGTTCCTCGTGTCCGGCCCAGAGGGGTCGCTCTACTCCCCCGGTGTGCCGCTCGGCGAGAACCTGGTCCGCTACGCGGTCTTCTACGTCGCCACCTCGCTGGCGTGGGACCTGCCTCGCGGCCTGCTCACCGCCGCCCTGTGCGTGCTGGCGGGCCGGCCCGTGCTGCTGACGCTGAGACGCGGCATCCGAAAGGCGAGCTTCTCGACCGACGACGACACGTGACGGCCACGACGACCTCGTCGGGGGTCCATGGCCAAAGCGGGGGTTGGGGTGGGCCTCCGCCTCGTCAGCTCGGTTCCAGCGCCTCCGGGCCCCGCCACTGGTAGGCATCCATCGCCCAGCGCATCCGGCGCAGCCAGAGCCGCGGCTTCTCGAACTTCAGGGCGCAGCCGAGGGTCGGCAGGGCCGCGGCGAGGTCGACGTCGTCCAGCGCGAGGAACTCGTCGAGCTGCTCCCGGATGCGGCTACGCGCGGGATCCTCCGTCGAGCCGAGGAAGCTCCAGTAGCCGTGGACGTGGCCCCGCGTGTCGGCGCAGCGCTGCCCGAAGTAGCCGCCGAAGACGTGGCAGAGGTCCGGGAAGCGCTCGCGCCAGATGGTGTCGAAGGACAGCTCGGGGTGGAGGTCCTCCAGGACCAGCTTGTTCTCACGGGCATCCCAACGGACCAGCACCCCGGCGCCCCGCACCGGGACTCGCTCCATCGTGTCGAAGTCCATCACGACCCGGCCCGACTGCTGCCCTACGTCCGGCAGGTAGTAGTGCTGCCGGTACAGCCCGCCGCGGTCGGTCATCCACTCCTCGAACTGCCTCTCGTGCGCGTCGAGCACGGGGTCGACGATCTCCCAGACCGCCGCCTCGCTCTTGCGGTGGAACTCGCCGAGCCGCGCGGGTTCCCGCCCGTCCTCCTCGGGCGCCTCCTCGAGGAAGGGAGCCGGGTCTCGGATCGCCTCGAGAACCCGCTTGTGCACCCCCTGCAGCCAGTCCCGGTAGCCCCCGCCCTCGGGCACTCCCGTCTGCGAGATGAGGTCCATCAGGTTCTCGCGCGCCGACTCCTCGTCGGGCGACGCATCGAGCATCCG
>JBKHWX010000091.1:0-12101 GCA_046566325.1 Actinomycetes bacterium
GCCGCCTCGGGCGGGCCCATCACCGCGAGAAGCTGTGCGAGGTTGTACGCGAGCACCGCTCTGTGCTGGGTGTGGTCGGCGGGGTTCGTCTCCGCGTCGAGCCGCGCCATGCCCGCCTCCACCAGCCGGCGCGCCTCGGCGAGGTCGCCCAGGTGCATCTCGACGAGGGCCAGGCCGTTCTCGTTGAACGTCAGGTTGAAGGCGCGGCGCTGATCGTCGGGCAGCAGGCTCGAGATCGAGATCGCCGTGTTGACCCACGCCTTGGCCTTCGCGTGGTTGCGTCGGTCGGCCTTGAAGAACCGGGTGAAGAGCATCGCTCTTCCATACGCGGACTGCAGGTGCACAGAGGGGCTCGTGGTGGCGGCGCACGCCCTGTCGTAGAGGGCCTCTGCCTCATCGGCACGGTCGAGGGCCGTGAGCGCGGTGGTCACCTTGGCGGTGACGAGCCAGCAGTCCTCGGGACGGGTCGCCCAGTCGAGAACCGCGAAGCACCGGTCCCCGAGCTCGATGACCGCGTCGTAGAACCCCTCCAGCACGCAGTGCTCGATCGCGTGCAGGAGTGCGTCCGCGCCGGCGCCTCTCGGGTCGCTGCCGCGCTCGCGGTGAAAGGGGATGGCCCCGAGGCGCAGGCATTCCCGCCCGAGACCCTCCAGATACTCGGCGCGTGCGTCGTGGAGCCTCTCGCGAGCGGCGGTGTCGAGCGAGTCGTACGCCTCACGGAGAGCGGTGATCCGGGACGTGCACTCGCTCTCCATGTGCGACTGCGCGCGGAGGTACAGGTCGTCGGGGACCTGCTGCCCGTCGCCGTCCTCTCCGCCGGCGCTCTCGCCGGCGCCGTTCGGCTCCGACGTCCGGGTGAGCGTCTGCATCGTGGCGTGCTGCCGGAGCGACGTCCCCAGCGGGTCGGGCAGGTCCGCCGTCCTGCTGTGCACCACCACGCGACAGAGGGACGGGTCGAGACGCCGCAGCAGGATGCCGAGCCACTCGACGTCCGTGCCGTCCCCCTCCTCTGCGTCGGTCACCACCAGGCTGAAGGCGCCCGGTTCGAAGGACGCCGCGCCGATCACCAGCTCCGTGAGGCCTTGCGCGAGCCGGGTCGTGCGGTCGCGGGGGTAGTAGCGGGTGCGGTTCTGGGGGGAGGTCGTGGTCGTGAGCGTCGCGCGGCGGTTCACGACCGTAGAGCGGAGCTCGGGCGCGACCGCCAGGACCTCGACGTCATGCCTCGCGAGGTGCTCCGGGGACGACGCCGCCAGCGTCGGCGCGAGCTGGCGCACGACCTCGCCGGATGCGCTGTACGGGCCGTGCAGCCTGCGGTTCGCGCTGACGATGATGGATCGTGCCTCTCCCGACGCCTTTTCCAGAGCCGGCTTGCGGGGGAGGTCGCCGATAAGCCAGAGGTGCGTGTTCTGCGTCATGCGGTTCTCCGAGGGGCGGAAAGCGGTGGGCGGACCATGGCGTGCTCGGGGCGGTGGCGGGTGGGCGCTGCGTGGCGGGGCTGGTACGCCTCGCGCCGTGCAGCGCCGCGCCGCTCGCGGATCGCGAGGACGGCGGCGAACAGGAGCTGGGAGCCGTTGATCCCGAGCAAGAGTGCGGAGTCCCAGAACTGGGCGCTGGTGGAGGCGTGGCCGAGGAACACGCGGCCGACGGCGGCGGAGACGAACGCCCATGCAGTGGGGACCAGAACGCCGACGAGGACGACGGTCGCAAAGCCGTAGCCGGCGACGAGCAGCGGCGCGTACCACCGTGCCACCTGCCGGTCGCGCGGGTGCCACGTCGACTCGTCGACCAGCCGGTCGTAGCGGTGCAGCCTGCGGTTGAGAGCGTTGGCCAGCATCTGCCGGGCGGTGGTCTGCAGGTCGACGCAGCCCAGCACGGTCGTGACGAGGTAGTAGACGTCGGTGCGCAGGAAGAAGTACAGCTGCCAGGCGATCCTCAGCAGGTTCGTGAATGCCAGTGCGAGGCACAGGCGCGGAACCCACGCCGCTGCGCCGACGAGCGTGTCCCGGAGGAGCCAGGCGGTGATCGTGAGCGCAGCCGTCGAGACGAGGTCGGTGAGGATCCCGGCGAGCATGGGGAGGTACCGCTGCCGGCGCGGCACCGCCACGAGCCCGTTCATCACGGTCTCGAAGACCAGGAAGTAGTAACGCCGAGAGACGCGTACTCGGGTGCGCAGGCCGAGCCGTCGTCCCGCGAGCACGTGGGCGAGCTCGTGGAGGAGGGTCAGAGGCAGGCTGAGCACCATGAGGCTCAGCTCGACCAGCACCAGCGAACCCGTGAAGAACACGTGCTGCCGCCGCGGTACGAGCTCGGGGTGCAGCACGCAGAGAGCGGCTCCCGCGGCGAGCAGGGCCGCATAGACGACCCAGGCCGGCGTCGAGAACACCGCTCTCCCGAGGCGCTGCCAGGGCACAGGCTCCAGACCGTCGGAGGCGTCCTCCATGCTCGGGTCTGGTGAACCTTCTCGGCCGGTGCCGTCCGTGCCAGGCGCACTCTCTGCAGCCGCGGCGGCGCCGTCCTCTCGCACGAACTGCAGCTGGTGAAGCGCTGCGACGAAGTCGTCGATGTCGACGTGCTCGCCGAACTGCTCCTGGTACCAGCGTGCAGCCACGGTCGTCGTGTCGCCGTCCCGAAGACGTTGCAGCAGAGCCGCTCCGTCCGACGGCAGGACGACGTAGGAGTCCAGGTCCGGCCGCCCCACGGTGACCTCGTCGCCCTCGTGCAGGAAGGTCAGCGGATGGAACCGCAGGACGTCGGCGTCCTTCGCCGAGCCGGCGGGGACGGCGCCGGGGTCACCTGCCATCAGCACGCCGTCCTTTCTGTCGGGCGAGACCGGTCGGAGGAGGGGGGAAGGGAACACGGGTCGACGCGCTCGTGGTCCCGCTGGGGGCGGGCGGGTCGTGACCACGCCCGCCCCCGGCTGGCCGTGCTGCTCAGAACGCCGACGGGAGGCCTCCGCAGCAGCAGCAGCAGTAGCAGTAACAGCTTCGAGCGGTGAGGCGAACCTCTCCCGCCGGGCGAACCGCGATCTTCTTCATGGCCATTCACCTCCTCTCGTCGTCGAAGTGGTCCCATCCGGATGGCACGGGACAGACCCGCGGGACGACACGAAGTGGTATCCGTCGTCGAAGCGGACGAGAGCAGGGCCGGGCACCTCACGACCGGCAGCGGTCACGGCACCGACGAGAAGGGAACGGTCCTCGATGCGGAGGACCGAGTGGAGCCGGCAGTCGAACCAGGCGAGCGATCCTCGCGCGAGCGGTGCTCCCGAGTGTGGGGCGAGCCACCACTGCGCGGCGGGGAACTGTGACCAGTGGGCCGGGCGGCCGGGCGTCGCGCACCGGTGAGCGAGCGGCTCCTGGAAGCGGGTGAGCAGGCACGCGGCGAACTCCCCGCTGCGCTCGACGAGGTCGTCGAGCCTTCCGCCGCGGGCAACCGTCGCGACGACCAGAGGAGGTTCGACGGACACGATCCCGAACGTCGAGACCGTGACCGCATGGACCTGGTCCCCGGCAGCGGACGACAGAACGGCGGTGCCGCGGGCCAGCTGCCGGGCGACGGTCTGGAAGGGCTCGGAGGTGGCGGCCGCGGGCGTTGTGGCCGGCTGTCCTCCGGACAGACATCGCGCTTCGTCCACGCCCACGTGCCACCTTCCGGCGCCGGGTGCTGGGGGAGCCGTCCCTCAGCGACTGCGCACGGAGGAGCCGTCAGACGTGTCCGTGATACTGCCGAGAAGGCTCGATCTTCTCGTCGACGAAGCGCGGCCGAGCGACCGTCGGTCCGGCGGGTCCCTCGTCAGGCGGCGGCCCGAACGGGGTCGAGGTCGAGACGCCGCAGCAGCTGGGCGTTCGCCGCCACCACGATCGTCGAGGCAGACATGAGCACCGCCCCGGCCGCAGGTGACAGCACGACGCCCGCGAAGGCGAGCACCCCGGCTGCGAGGGGCACCGCGAGGACGTTGTACCCGGTGGCCCAGAGCAGGTTCTGCCACATCTTCCGGTAGCTCGCCCTCGACAGGTCGAGGACCGAGAGGACGGCGCGGGGATCGTCAGCGGCGAGCACCACTCCGGCCGACTCGATCGCCACGTCGGTGCCGGCGCCGATGGCGATGCCGACGTCGGCGCGAGCCAGGGCGGGAGCGTCGTTGACGCCGTCCCCGACCATCGCGACACGCTGGCCACCGGACTGGAGGTCCGCCACCTTCGCGTCCTTGTCCTGCGGCAGGACCTCGGCGAACACCTCGTCGACGCCGAGGTCCCGTGCGACGGCCTCGGCGACCTGGCGAGCGTCCCCGGTCACCATCGCGACCCTTATCCCTCGGGCGTGCAGCGCCTCGACAGCCTGCAAGGACTCCGGACGGATCTCGTCCTCGAGCTCGATCGCGCCGACCGGATCCCCGTCCCGGAGCACGTGGAGCACCGTCGCTCCTCGCTCGACCCAGCGCCGGGTCTGGGCGCCAAGCTCGTCAGGGACGTCCGCTTCTGTCTCGCGGAGCAGCGCCGGGCCGCCCACCGCCACCCTCACGCCGTCCACCTCGGCCTGGACCCCGCGCCCGGTCAGGGACCGGAACGCCCGGGCGACGGGGCGTCCCCTGCCGCCGGCGGTCGCCCTCTCGTCGGCCGCCTGCACGATCGCGCGTGCTAGCGGATGCTCGCTGTCGGCCTCGACCGCTGCGGCGAGAGCGAGCACGTCGGCCTCTGAGGCGCCGTCCACCGCGGCGACGCCGGTCACCGCGGGCTGGCCCTTCGTCAGGGTGCCCGTCTTGTCGAACAGGACGACGTCGACCGACCTCATCCGCTCCAGTGCAAGGCGGTTCTTCACCAGGACGCCGGCACGCGCCGCCCGCTCGGTCGAGATGGCGATGACGAGCGGGATCGCCAGGCCGAGGGCGTGGGGGCAGGCGATGACGAGCACCGTGACCGTGCGGGTCACGGCGTCGTCCAGGGTCCCGACGAGCCCCCAGACGGCGAACGTCACGACGCCGGCGCCGGCCGCGAAGTAGAACAGGAACGCGGCCGCCTTGTCCGCGAGTGCCTGCGCCCGCGACGACGAGGCCTGCGCCTCGGCGACGAGACGTCGGATGCCGGCGAGAGCAGTGTTCTCGCCGACAGCGGTCACCTTCACCCGGATGGTCGTGTCGGTCGCGACCGTCCCTGCCACGACGCGGTCGTCGACGCCACGGCGGACGGTGCGGGACTCACCGGTGATCATCGACTCGTCCATCTCGGCCCGGCCGTCGACGACCGTGCCGTCGGCGGGAACGCGCCCGCCGGAGCGCACGAGGACGACGTCGCCGCTCGTCAGCTCCGAGAGCGGCACCTGCTCGACGCCGTCGTCTGTCACCCTCTCCGCCGAGTCCGGCAGCAGTGCCGCCAGCGCGTCGAGCGCACCGGACGCCGCGCCGAGCGCGCGCATCTCCAGCCAGTGCCCGAGAAGCATGATGACGACGAGGAGGACCAGCTCCCACCAGAAGTCGAGGTCGAACCCGCCGAGGCCCAGCGTCGTCACCCAGGAGGCGACGAACGCGACGCTGATCGCCATCGCGATGAGCAGCATCATCCCGGGACGACGGTCCCTCAGCTCGCTCCAGCCGCCGGTCAGGAAGGGGCGCCCGCCGTAGACGAAGACCGCCGTGCCGAGAACGGGCGCCGCCAGCCAGGAGCCGGGGAACTGCGGCGCGGTGAAGCCGAGCAGGTGGGCGAACATCTCGCTGAACAGGACGACGGGGACCGAGAGCGCCAGCGAGGTCCAGAACCGGTCGCGGAACTCGGCTGCGTGGTCAGCGTGTCCTGCGTGGTCACCGTGTCCTGCGTGAGTCGCGTCGCCCGCGTGAGTCGCGTGTCCTGCATGACCCGCGTCGCCTGCATGAGCGCCGTGTCCTGCATGAGCGCCGTGTCCTGCATGACCCGCGTCGCCGTGCTGGCCTGCTCCGGTCTCGTGTTCCGCGTGACTCGGGTCGCCGTGCTGGCCTGCTCCGGTCTCGTGTTCCGCGTGCGTGTCGTGGCCTGCATGGCTGGCGTGCTCTCGGCGGTCCGTTCGGTGTCTCATCTGCGCCTCCTTCTTCTAACATACCCCACGGGGGTATAGGAACAGGAGGTGTGGGCGGCTTCATTCCCCCCTCTGGGACACCTTGCTCGCGGAATGGCCCCTGATCCGCGGAATTAGGGGCCATCCGGCGAGCAAGGCGAAGCTCCGTCAGCCGGGCGCGACGGGCGTCAGAGCTGCACGCCGCTCAGCACGAGCACCTTCTCGTACGTGAAGTCCTCCATCGCCGAGCGCAGTCCCTCGCGGCCGACCCCCGACCCCTTCACACCGCCGTACGGCATCTGGTCCGCTCGGTAGGACGGGATGTCGCCCACGACGACGCCGCCCACCTCCAGCTCCCGGTGCGCGCGGAAGGCGAGCTGCAGGTCATGGGTGAACACGCCCGCCTGCAGGCCGTACGCCGAGTCGTTCACCTTCGCGAAAGCCTCGTCGACGCCGTCCACGGGCGTGACGACGAGCACCGGCCCGAAGACCTCCTCGCGCCAGACCTTCGCGGTCTCGGGGACGTCGGCGAGCAGCGTCGGCTCGACGGACGCGTCCTCGCGTCGTCCCCCGGCGAGCAGCCGGGCACCCGCCTGGACGGCCTCAGCGACCCAGGCCTCGACGCGGACGGCGGCGTCCTCGCTGACGAGCGGGCCGACGTCCGTGGCGGGGTCGCGCGGGTCGCCCACCTGCAGGGCGGCGACGCGCTCGACGAGCCTCGGGACGAAGCGCTCGACGAGCGAGGAGTCGACGAGGACGCGCTGCACGGACACGCACGACTGGCCGGCCTGGTAGGTGCCGAAGACGGCGATGCGCTGGGCGGCGGAGTCGAGGTCGGCGTCGCTGGAGTAGTCGCCGCAGATCACGGCGGCTGCGTTGCCGCCGAGCTCGAGGGTGACGTGCTTGCGGGGAGCGGCGTCTCGGATCGACCAGCCGACCGGGCCGGACCCGGTGAAGGAGACGACGGGGAGCCGCTCGTCCGAGACGAGGGCGGGCATGTCCGCGTTCTGGACGGGGAGCACCGACCAGGACCCGGGCGGCAGGTCGGTCTCGGCCAGGATTTCCCCGAGCAGGAGCGCGCTCAGCGGCGTCGCGGGTGCCGGCTTGATCACCACGGGAGCGCCGACGGCGAGCGCGGGCGCGACCTTGTGCGCCACGAGGTTCAGCGGGAAGTTGAACGGCGCGATCGCGAGCACCGGCCCCTTCGGGAACCGCCGGACGACGGCCATCCGGCCGGCGCCTCCGGCGTCCGTGTCGAGCCGCTGCAGCTCACCGGACCAGCGGCGCGCCTCCTCCGCCGCCCAGCGGAAGGTCGAGACGGCGCGGGTCGCCTCGCCGCGCGCCCACTTCAGAGGCTTGCCGTTCTCCTCGACGATGAGCGCGGCGACCTCGTCGAGGCGCTCGTGCAGGCGCCGGGTGACGTGGTCGAGCGCGTCGGCGCGGACGTGTGCCGGCAGCGCGGCGAGCTCCGGCGCGGCGGCGGCCGCGGAGGCGACCGCCTCCTCGACCTGTGCCGGGGTCGGGACCGAGACGTCGGCGACGAGGCGGCCGTCGAAGGGGTGGGTGACCTCGAACGAGGACTCGCCGTGCTCGGCGCGTCCGGCGACCCAGAACGGGCGGACGTCGGTCATCGGGGTTCTCCTGCAAGCTTTCGGGTGGTGCTGGCCCGGCGACGCTAACTCGGCGGGCAGCCGGAGTCGGGCGCCAGTCTGGAGCACGGGGACGATCGGTCTGCTCCAGCCCGGCTACCCGGCGTGCTGGAGCGCGAACCAGAGGTTCATCCGGGTCTCGGGGGAGTCCACGGAGACGTCGAGCAGCTGCTCCACCCGGCGGATTCGGTAGCGCAGCGTGTGGCGGTGGATGCCCAGCTCGGCCGCGGCAGGGTGCCACTGACCGTGGTGGGCCAGGTAGGTCCGCAGCGACAGCACCAGGTCGGTCTTGCCGTCCGACCGCTCCCGCAGGGGCGCCAGCGTCGCCTCGGCCCAGTGCCGCGCCCGCTCCGGGTCGACCAGAGCGCCCAGCCCCTCGCCCAGCATGGCCTCGAACCAGCTCGTCGTCCCCGGCTCGGTCGTACGGGCTAGGGCCTGGCGTGCCTCCTCGAGGGCGGGGCCGGCATCCTCGACGCGGACCGCGCGGCTGACCCCGCTCCTCGCGCCGCGGGACGCCAGAGCATGGACGACGACGTCGACGTCGGCGGGGTCCGCGACGACGACGAGGAGGTCCTGCTGGACGTCCGCGCCGACGAGCGGCAGGTCGTCGTCCAGCAGGTCGTGCAGCGCCGGCTCGGGGCCGGCGTCGGTCGCGCACGCGAGGACGACGACCTCGTCCGGGACGGGACGGCCGCCCACCGCGGCCTGGAGACGCCGGGCCGTGCGGGCGTCGCCCTCCAGCAGGAGCCGGGTGACCTCGCGGCAGATGCGGCGGTCCGTCTCGGCCGAGACGTCCGAGCGCTGCTGTGCGATGGAGAGCAGCGAGACGGCCGCGGTCACCGAGCCCCGGGCGGCGCGGTCGACCGTGCCGGGGACGCCGACCGCGAGGTACCAGCGCGGCTTGCTGGAGGTGCCGAGCGGGTAGACCTCGACGGTCTCGTCCCCGAGGGTCGTGCTGGACGTCGTCCGCAGGCCCTTCGGTCGAAGGCGCCGGACCTCGTCGGCCACGTGCTCGCGCACGCGGGGGCCGGGCTCGGTGGAGGCGTGCAGCACCGCGCCGTGGGAGTCGGCGACCAGGGCCGAGCCGCCCACCTGGCGGGCGAGCTCGCGGACGACGGCGGCTGCGTCGTCCGGGTGCGTCGCCGCGTGCGTCAGGCGGCGCTGGGCGTCGAGCGACCGCTGGACCGCCTCGCGCTCGCCCTGGGCGACGAGGTCGGCGATCGTGCGGGTGATGGCGATGAACGGCGTGGGCGCCGGGACCTCGAACAGCGTGAGGCCGGTCGCCTCAGCCGCCTCGACGAGGCCGGGTGGGGGGACGTCGTGGGTGAGCCCGACCGCGAGGCCGAGCGCGACGACGCCGCGGCGAGCGATGCGCTCGACGTACTCGCGAAGCTGCTGGTCGTCGTCCGGGGGGAGGTTCATGCCTGTGGTCAGGAGGATCTCGCCGCCCTCGAGGTACGGCGTCGGGTCCAGCAGCTCGCTGGACGCGACCCACCGGACGGCGCGGGTCAGGTCCGTGCTGCCCGCGAGCTGGCGCAGCGCGAGGGCGGGCTGCCCCAGCACCTGGCCGAGGGTCGGGTCCATGCCGGCCATCCTCGCCGCTCCGTGACGGGCTGGACAATCAGGTCGACGAGCTCTGCCTGTCTGGACAGTTCGCTGCCGAGCGTGATGCACCTAACGTCGGGACGTAGCAACTGTCATCACCCGAGGGAGCACCATGACCCTGGTCACCGACCCCAGCACCTCCACCGCCGGCACCGACACCAGCAGCACCTCTAACGCCAGCCAGGTGCCGCAGCGGCGCAACCTTGTCACCGAGCTGCCCGGCCCGAAGTCGCGCGAGCTGCTGGGCAGGCGCGAGGCAGCCGTCGCCCGCGGCGTCAGCGTGATGATGCCGACGTTCATCGAGACATCCGGGCCCGGCGTCCTGCTCGACGTCGACGGCAACACCCTCATCGACCTCGGCTCGGGGATCGCCGTGACGAGCGTGGGCAACGCCGCGCCGCGGGTGGTCGAGGCCGTGACCGAGCAGGTGCGGCGGCTCACGCACACCTGCTTCATGGTCAACCCGTACGAGGGCTATGTGGCCGTGTGCGAGGCCCTCGCGCGCCTGACCCCCGGCGACCACGAGAAGCGGTCCGCGCTGTTCACCTCCGGCGCCGAGGCCGTCGAGAACGCGGTGAAGATCGCCCGCAGCTACACGCGCCGGCAGGCGGTGGTCGTCTTCGAGCACGCGTACCACGGCCGCACGAACCTGACCATGGCGCTGACCGCGAAGAACATGCCGTACAAGAACGGGTTCGGTCCCTTCGCACCAGAGATCTACCGGGTGCCGATGTCGTACCCGTTCCGTGACGGGCTGTCGGGCGAGGAGGCCGCGGCTCGCGCGATCGACCTGATCGAGAAGGAGATCGGGGCCGACAACGTCGCCGCCGTGCTGATTGAGCCGATCCAGGGCGAGGGCGGCTTCGTCGTCCCGGCCGCGGGCTTCCTGCCGGCGCTCGTCGAGTGGACCCGGGGCGCGGGTGCGGTGTTCATCGCCGACGAGGTGCAGACCGGCTTCGCCCGCACGGGCGCGATGTTCGCCTGCGAGCACGAGGCCATCGTCCCTGACCTCATGACCACGGCGAAGGGCATCGCCGGCGGGCTGCCGCTGTCCGCGGTGACCGGCCGCGCCGAGATCATGGACGCTCCCCACGTGGGTGGCCTCGGCGGCACGTACGGCGGCAACCCCGTCGCGTGCGCGGCCGCGCTCGGCGCGATCGAGACCATCGAGGCGGACGGCCTCGTCGCTCGCGCGCAGGCGATCGGCGAGACGGTGCTCGCGCGGCTGCGCGACGTCCAGAGCCGCGTGCCCGCCATCGGTGACGTGCGTGGCCGTGGCGCGATGATCGCGCTCGAGCTCGTCAAGCCGGGGACGACGGAGCCGGACGCCGCCACCGCGGCCGCCGTCGCGAAGCGCTGCCACGAGCAGGGCGTCGTCACCCTGACCTGCGGCACCTACGGCAACGTCATCCGCCTGCTCCCGCCGCTGGTCATCTCCGACGAGCTGCTGGACGACGGCCTCGGCGTGCTGTGCGCGGCGCTGGAGGAGATCGCGGGCTGAGGCCGGCCCGGCACTGCCCACCAGGTTCGCTGACCGCCCCCCCCACCAGGTTCGCTGACGAAGTGGTCGTTGAAACCCGGCATTTCGGGCCGGTTTACCGCCACTTCGTCAGCGAACCTCGGGCGCCGGCAGCCACTTGGTCAGCGAACCTCGGGCGCTGGGGGCAGTTCGTAAGCGAACCTCAGTGCGCCGGCAGCCACTTGGTCAGCGAACCCGCCGGCGGGCAGGTAGCAGCGGCGGCCACTCGGGGATCGGCAGGCCGCGGCGCTCATATGCGCGCTCGAAGGACCGAAGGCAGAGTCGTCCCCAGGCCCGGGTGTCGTTGAGGTCCGCCATGACGAACCGGACCACCTCGTAGCCCCAGTCGTGCAGGTCGTCGCGGCGTCGCTTGTCCTGCCACACCCGACCGGGTGCGGTGCTGTCGTCGTCGGCGTACTTGACCTTGCCGTCGGCCTCGATCACGGTCCAGTGCTCGGCCACGAGCAGGTCCGCGCGGTAGAGCGCCCACCCGCGTTCCAGCTCGACCTGCAGGCGCGGGAGCGGTAGCGCGAGCTGGATCATCACCCCACGCGCCACCGACTCCAGCGCCGACTCCGCTGCCCCATCGGCGTGCTTCGCGACGAGGACGGCGGCCGGGTGCCCGGGGGCGTTCGGGTTGCGGTCGGCGGCCTGGCTGAGCGCGCTGGTCGTCGTCCCGAGGAAGCGGCGAGCCGCGTCGGCTGCCGCGAGGGACCACGGGAACGGAAGGTGTCTCGCCAGGTCGACGACCGTTCGCGCCGGTGTTGTCACGCGAACGCCGTCCTCGGGGCGTTCGACCTCGTCGTCCCCCAGCCAGGCGCGGCGCCCCAGGCCGCCCCCCTTGTATCCGTCGCCGCCGCGGCGGCTGGGGTCGCGCGCAGCCAGCATCCGCGGCTCGTCGGGAGGGTCACCGGGCAGAGGCAGCCCGTGGATCACGGCCGCGGACTCCGCGCACGCCACCGCCCCGGGTCTCCGGTGCTGCCCGGCTCGCACCTTCATCAGGTGCTGGGCCCGGGGATCCAGCTGCTCCCAGCCGTCACGAGGGGACCAGACCCCGACCGCGAGCCGGACCAGCTTGCCGTTCTCCCCGGCCCACCTCACGCAAGCCCGCGTCAGCCCGGCCTTAGCCACGTCCTCGGTCGTGATCAGCCCACTGTTCGAGGCGGCGATGGCCAGCAGCCCGGCGTCCACCCGCCGAAGCCTGCCCGGAAGACGTCACCAGCCGCTGGAGTCGTCCACAGGCCCGCCCACCCCCGCGACGTTCGCTGACGAAATTGCTCCGCAAATCGGATATTCAGGGCGCG
>JBKHWX010000092.1:0-6231 GCA_046566325.1 Actinomycetes bacterium
CCCCGCCGGCGACGCCACCGCCGCCGGCACGTTCCCCAGGCCCACACCCGTCAACGCCACCGCGGCCACAGCCACCGCCGCCACCAGACCCGACCAGCCACGGCCAGACCGCCCGTCACCCAGCATCGCGCGCCCCACAAGCCCCCCGACGCCCCCGAACAGGCGCAACCGGAATCAGTGAAGCAGCGCGATCACGGTTTGCGACAGGCTGGTCACGCATCGTCACCCAGTTGGGTCAGGGTGAACGACGCCCCGGCGAGACAGGGCAGGACCGGGCGGTCCCAGACCCAGACCGGCGTTCGGTCCGGGTTCCAGGGCGTACCCCTCCCCGCGCGAGCTGCCCTAGCCCGTGCGAGGGCATCCCCCTGCTAGCTCCTCAACTGCGGCCTCCGTCGGACGACGGGGAAGTCGAGCGGTGCTGCGCACGACCAACCGGGGCCGCGACAGCAGACCGACAGGGGGCGTATTCGTGGGCGGACCGAGCTGGCTTCTCCTGGTGCTCGTCACCGCGGCCGTGGCGGTGGCGGTCGCTGGCGGAGGCGCGCTGCTCGTTCGGCGCGACCGCTCCGGGCAGCGGCTCGCACGCATCGACCCGCTGACCGGTCTCGCCAACCGCACGCAGCTCACCGAGACCGCCAGCCGGCTGTTCGCGGGGTTCGCCGAGGAGGACGCCGGAGGCGACGGCAGCCGCGGCCCGGCCCTCATGCTGATCGACCTCGACGGGTTCAAGGAGGTCAACGACTTCCTCGGGCATGCTGCCGGCGACGCCGTCCTGATCCAGGTCGCCGCCCAGCTTCGAACCGCGTCCGGCCCCGACGCCCTCGTGTGCCGGCTCGGCGGCGACGAGTTCGCCGTCCTTCTCCAGGGGTCGAACACGCAGTCGCAGGCAGTGCTGCAGGCGAAGAAGCTGCTCGCCTCACTCGGGGCGGGCGACTTCGACGCCCACGGCGTCAGCCTCGACGTCCGCGCCAGCATCGGCATCGCCCTGGCGCCTCAGCACGGCAGGGACCTCAAGGAGCTCCTCGCGCGGGCAGACGTCGCCATGTACGACGCGAAGCGCTGCCGGGACGGCGTCCGCGTCTACGACCAGGACCTCGAGCCGCACAGCACCGACAGCCTCGGCACCCTCGCCCTGCTCCGCGGAGCCATGGACAGCGGCCAGCTGCACCTTCGCTACCAGCCGCTCGTCGACGCGGCCAGCGGCAAGCTCTCCGGCCTGGAGGCCCTGGTGCGCTGGCAGCACCCCACCCGCGGCCTGATGCTGCCTGCCGAGTTCATCCCGCTGGTCGAGCGCACCAGCCTGATCCGGCCGCTGACACGCTGGGTGCTGCTCACCGGCGTCCGGCAGGCAGCGACCTGGCGCGCCGAGGGCATGGACCTCAGCATCGCGATCAACGTCAGCGCGGCGATGCTCGAGGACGGCCTCATCGGCATCGTCGAGGAGGCCCTCGCGCTCACGCGCTGGCCCCCGGACCGGCTCGTCCTCGAGGTCACCGAGTCGGCGATCACCCTGAACCCCGAGGTCGCGCGGAACGTCGTCGCCTCGCTGCGCGCGATGGGCGTGCACGTCGCGGTCGACGACTTCGGTGCCGGCTTCACCAGCCTCGGGCTGCTGGCGGGCATGGACGTGCACCAGCTGAAGATCGACAGGCAGTTCATCGAGCGCCTCGGCCAGGCGCAGCACGACGCGATCGTGTCCTCGATCATCGAGCTGGGCCACAGGCTCGGACTGGTCGTCGTCGCCGAGGGCGTCGAGACCGAGGCGTCGGCACAGCGGCTGCAGCGGCTGGGCTGCGACGAGCTGCAGGGGTACCTGTTCGCCCGTCCTCTGCCGGCGTCCGAGGTCGCCCGGTGGGTCCGCTCACTGAACCGCGCGAGGGCCGAGGACGTCGTCCCGTCGAGCAGCTGAACCCCGCTCAACAGGCAGCGGGCGTTCGCGTCACTGCCGCCACAGCAGGACGACGCCCCGGTCGTCGTTCTCCTGCTCGCCGGTGGTGTCCACCATCCGCTGGGCCCCGCCGCGCAGCCCTCCCCGGCCGACCAGCACCTCTGCCTGGCCCATCAGCCGGTCGATGCCCAAGGTGAGGTCCCGGCCGGGCGTCTCCACCATGCCGTCGGTGTAGAGCAGCAGCGCATCACCGTCGGCGACGACTCCCGCGTACGCAGGGAACTCGGCGTCCTCGATGATGCCCAACGCGGGGCCGTGGCCGGCGGTCACGAGCTCCCACCGCCCCGAGCCGGCATGGAAGTGCGCGGCCGGCGGGTGACCCGCGCTCGCGAGCCGGAAACGGCGCGTGACGAGGTCCACCGTCAGATGCACGGCGGTGGCGAAGCCCTCGTCCCAGCGCTGCCGCAGGAGGTAGGCGTTCGCGGCGGGAAGGAACTGGTCCTGCGGGAGCGACCCCAGGAGGCCGCCGAACGCCCCCGACAGCAGCAGCGCCCGCGTTCCCGCGGCCTGCCCCTTGCCGCTCACGTCGACCAGCGCCATCTCCAGGGTCCTGCCGTCCGTGGAGCGGGTGGCCACGAAGAAGTCGCCGGAGAAGACGTCCCCGTACGCAGCGCGGAACGCGGCGTCCAGGTGCCACTGCCGCGGAAGGGGCGGGATCCGTCCTTGCGCCTGCAGCCGGTCGCGCAGGTCGACGAGCATCGACTCGCCCAGCATCCCCTGCACACCCAGCCGCTCCCGGCTCTGCGCGAACCCGAGCACGAGCAGGGCCGCAATGCCGATGACGATCACCTGGCCGGCGCTCGGCCGGTAGTCCCCCGCGTTGACGATGACGTATGCGAGGACGGCGGCCACCACCAGGTAGAGCAGCATCAGCGACCGCACCCGCAGCAGGAAGCCGCCCAGCATCACCACGAGGATCGAGGCGGTGGGTGGCACCCAGTACGGCGCGACCAGGGTCGCCGCTCCGAAGGCCACCGCGAGCCCGGTGAACGCCAGCAGCTGGAAGGGCTGCGAGGGCAGCACCCGGCGCCAGAAGTGCCCGTACGCCTGCGACAGCCGGGACGGCCGGCGCAGGCTGGAGGGCTTGACGGCCCGGGGGGCGAGCACCCCGGGACCTTACCCTTGGCCGGCTCTGCTGCGTGGCGGCTCCTGCACAGGTTGTGCACGAAAACCTGTTGCCTGGTCGCCCACAGCGGGTGCCAGCATGACGTCGTGGCCCCTACCAGCGCCCTCGCTGGCGCCCGGCTCCGGCCGGACCTCGTGCACCTGTCCGACGAGCGGCGCGACGACCTGCTCGAGATCGACCAGTGGGCCTTCGCGTTCGCTGACGACGGCCTCGACGTCGCTCCCGCCCTGCTCGGCTTCGAGTGGGACCGCACAGTGGGCGCGGAGGTCGACGGGCGACTCGTCGGGGTCAGCTCCGTCTACTCCCCCACGATGCCCGTGCCCGGAGGCGAGGTGCCCGTCGCCGGCCTGACGTGGGTGGGCGTGCACCCGCAGCACCGCCGTCGGGGCGTCCTGCGAACGCTGATGGCCCACCATCTCGAGTCCGTGCGCGAGCGAGGGATCGAACCGGTCTCGGCGCTCAACGCTGCAGAGCCCGCGATCTACGGCCGCTTCGGCTACGGCCTCGCCACCCGGAACATGCGCCTGACGCTCCCCCGCGGCGCCGCCTTCCGGGAGGTTCCGGGAACGGACGAGCTGGCCGTGCGCCTGGAGAAGGCGGATCCGGAGAAGCACGCCTCTCTCGTGGCCGTCGTCTTCGACGGGGCACGCTCCGCTCGACCGGGCATGGTCTCCCGTCCTTCGGCGGGGCTGCAGCAGAAGATGCTCGCCGACCCCGCTCACTGGCGCGAGGGCGGGGAGTCCCTGCGCGTGCTCGTCGTCGAGGACGACGCGGGGCAGCCGCGCGGGTACGCCCTGTTCCGGCGCAAGGAGCACTGGACCGACGCGGGACCGGCCGGGACGGTGACGGTGCGAGAGATGGCCGCGGTCGACGCGGCGTCCTCCGCCGTGGTCTGGAGCCGGCTCACGGACCTCGACCTCATGAAGACGGTCCAGACGGACGCCCGGCCGGTCGACGACCCCCTCGTCCACCAGCTCGTCGACGTCCGCGCCGCCGAGCCGCGGGTCAGCGACGGGATCTGGGTGCGCCTCGTCGACGTCGGGGCCGCGCTCGCCGCGCGGCGGTACACCCGAGACGTCGACGTCGTGCTCGACGTCCGCGACGAGCTGTGCCCGTGGAACGTCCGGCGGTGGCGCCTGGCCGGCGGCCCGGGAGGGGCGGTCTGCGAGGCCACGTCGGCGGCCGCGGACCTCAGCCTCGACGTCCGTGCGATCGGCTCGGCGTACCTGGGAGGTGAGACCCTCTCGGCGCTGGCCTCGGCCGGGTTCGTGGACGAGCTGTCTATCGGTGCCCTGGACGTCGCCTCCGCCGCCTTCGCCTGGCACGTCGCGCCGTTCTGCGGTTGGGAGTTCTGAACCGGGCAACGAATCGGCACGCTCGCGCGTTTTGTCCTTGGCGGACTCGTTCCTCGGCTGAGGAGGAAGCGATGGGCGGGCGAAGGGTTCTGACAGCGCTGGCACTGGCGTTCGCGGCCGGGGGCGCCGCGTGCACCGTCCCGGCGGCGGCGATGGCCGCATCCCCGGCCCCGGGAGCGGTCGGCGCTGGCTCCACGGGGACGGCGGCCACCGCGACCCGAGGGTGCGGCCAGCCGGGGGGCGTCCCGGCCGGCGCAGCGACGGCGAAGATGCCGGACGTCGACGGCGACGGCCACCCGGACACGCTCTGGATCAGCTCGGACGGCGTCCATCGCAGGGTGGGGGTCACGACCACCACGGGGGCCACGTTCTCCCAGCCGATCATCACGGGCAGCCCGGTGCCCGCGTCGGCGCTCGGCTTCAAGGTCCGACGCGACACCGGCGTCAACGTCGTCATGAGCGACGGGCGGTTGGCGACCCTCTACGCGGCGCGCGCCTGCTCGCTGACGCCCGTGATCGGACCTGACGGCCAGCCCTTCAAGTTCGACCAGGGGTTCGCCGGCAACGGAACGGGGATGGGCTGCGTCAACATCGACCGCCGTATGCAGCTCGTCGGGCTGCTCGCGCAGCCGGACTCCTCCATCGTGAAGCGGACGGTCATCACGCTGCACGGGACGACGTCGGCCCAGGAGACGGCGACGATCGGGCGCTCCCAGTGGGTGCACGTGGGGCAGCGTGGGCTCGACCTCGCGTACCAGATCACGTGCGGTCAGCTGACCATGCAGCGCGACGGTGTGCACGAGCCGCAGGTGTGACGGAGTCAGGCCTGACAGGTGGGGCACCAGTAGAGGTTCCGGCCGCCGACCTCGCGACGGGCGACGGTCGTCCCGCAGCGGCGGCACGGAAGGCCGGCGCGCCGGTAGACGTAGAACGCGTCGTCCGGGCCGGGACGGCGGGGACGCTCGGACGGGTCCACCGTGATGATCCGCCCGCGCCGTAGCCCGTCGCGCATCAGCCTCACGACGTCGTCCCACAGGGCCTGGACGACGTGCGCGGGAAGCTCCCGGCCGGGGACGAACGGCGACAGGCCCGCCCTGAACAGGGACTCGGCCCGGTACACGTTGCCCACGCCGGCGACGACGGACTGGTCCATCAGAAGGGTGCCGATCGGTGCGCTGGACCGGCCGACCCGGGCGAGGAACGGCGCCGGGTCGGGCCGCCTGGCCAGCGGGTCCACCCCCAGCCGCTCGTGCACCACCGACTTCTCGGCGGTCGTGACGACCTCACAGCGGGTCGGTCCGCGCAGGTCGGCGTAGACGTCGTCCCCCACGAGCCGCAGCCGGACGGCGCCACGAGGCTCGGGCGGCTCGCCCTCCGGGCCGAGGTCCCCGAACGTCCACGCGCCGTAGAGACCGAGGTGCACCCGGAGCCAGAGCTCGGGGCGGCCGCCGTCCCGGGAGAACCCGAGGAAGAGCTGCTTCCCGTGGGCTTCCGTCCGGACCAGCACGGCGCCGTCGAGCAGGGCAGCCCCCTCGACGAAGCGGCCCTGGGGGCTGCTCGCGCGCACGCGCCGGCCGCCCATCTGCGCGCGGAACCGGCGGGCGAGCCGGTGGAGGGTGTGGCCTTCGGGCATCGGGCTCTGTCAGGTCTGCCTGCTCCGGCCCGTTGGGCCGCACCGCACGTGGTCGTCAGGCGGGGCGGCGCTCACGAGCTGGCTTCGATCTCACCCGTCCGCTCGTACACCGCGAGCTGCTCGATCCGGCGCTGGTGCCTCGGGTCGCCGCTGAACGGCTCGGCGAGGA
>JBKHWX010000093.1:0-8346 GCA_046566325.1 Actinomycetes bacterium
CGTTGACGAGCTTGTTGAGCTGCTTCGTGACCTGCTCGAGCGGGAGGTCCTCGACGTCCACCACGACGGTGATCCGCGAGACGTCCTCGTGCTCGGTGGGGCCGACGGCGAGCGAGTGGATGTTGAAACCCCGGCGGGCGAACAGCGCGGCGACCCGCGTGAGGACGCCGGGCTTGTTCTCCACCAGGACCGAGAGGGTGTGCCTCGTCATCGTCAGCGCAGCCCCTCAGCCGTCTTCACGGTCCCAGACCGGAGCGGTGCCGCGCGCGACCTGGATCGCGTCGTTGCTCACGCCGGCCGGCACCATCGGCCAGACCATCGCGTCACGGTGCACCACGAAGTCGACGACGACGGGCCGGTCGTTGATCTGCATCGCCTGCTCGATCGTGGCGTCGAGGTCCTCGGGCCGCTCACAGCGCAGACCGGCACAGCCGTACGCCTCGGCGAGCTTGACGAAGTCCGGGATGCGGGCTGCGGCCTCGACCCCGGTGCCCGTGTGCAGGTCGGTGTTCGAGTAGCGGCCCTCGTAGAACAGGGTCTGCCACTGCCGCACCATCCCGAGCGAGGAGTTGTTGATGACCGCGACCTTGATCGGGATGTTGTTCAGGGTGCAGGTGGCCAGCTCCTGGTTGGTCATCTGGAAGCAGCCGTCGCCGTCGATCGCCCAGACCGTCCGGTCCGGCATCCCGACCTTCGCGCCCATCGCAGCCGGCACGGCGAAGCCCATGGTGCCGAGGCCGCCGGAGTTGATCCACGTGCGCGGGCGGGTGTACGAGATGAACTGCGCGGCCCACATCTGGTGCTGGCCGACGCCCGCGACGTAGATGGAGTCGGGGTCCGACAGCCGCCCGATGCGCTCGATCACCCGCTGCGGCGCGAGGGTCCCGTCCTCGCTCTCGGCATAGCCCAAGGGGTACGTGCTGCGCCAGCTGTCGACCTGCGCCCACCACGACTCGAGGTCGGGCCGGTGGCCGGCGTCCACCTCGGCCTGCAGAGCCGCGACGAGCTCGCTGATCACCTCGCGCGCGTCCCCGACGATGGGGACGTCGACCGCGCGGTTCTTGCCGATCTCGGCCGGGTCGATGTCGGCGTGGACGATGGTCGCGCCGGGCGCGAACGTGCTGAGCTGGCCGGTCACCCGGTCGTCGAACCGGGCGCCGAGGCTGACGATGAGGTCCGCCTTCTGCAGGGCGGTGACGGCCGCGACCGTCCCGTGCATGCCCGGCATCCCGAGGTGCTGCGGGTGCGTGTCGGGCAGCGCGCCGCGGGCCATCAGGGTGGTCACGACCGGCGCGCCGGAGAGGTCGACGAGCTGGCGCAGCACGTCGTAGGCGCCGGCCTTGAGCACACCTCCCCCCACGTACAGCACGGGACGGCGCGACGACGCGAGCAGGCGGGCCGCCTCGCGGACCTGCTTGCCGTGCGGACGGGTCACCGGGTGGTAACCGGGCAGGTCGAGTTCTGCCGGCCACGAGAACGTCGTGGTCGCCTGCAGGGCGTCCTTCGCGATGTCGACGAGCACGGGCCCCGGCCGACCCGTCCCGGCGATGTGGAACGCCTCGGCGATCGTGCGGGGGATGTCTGCGGGGTTGGTGACGAGGTAGTTGTGCTTGGTGATCGGCATCGTGATGCCGGCGATGTCCGCCTCCTGGAAGGCGTCCGTGCCGATCGCCGCGCTCGAGACCTGCCCGGTGATGGCCACCATCGGCACCGAGTCCATGTGCGCGTCGGCGATCGGGGTGACCAGGTTCGTGGCGCCCGGCCCGGACGTCGCCATGCACACCCCGACCCGGCCCGTCGCCTGCGCGTAGCCCTGTGCCGCGTGCCCCGCGCCCTGCTCGTGCCGCACGAGGATGTGCCGGACGGTCTTGCTGTCGAGCAGCGGGTCGTACGCGGGCAGGATCGCGCCGCCGGGGATGCCGAACACGACCTCGACCCCCGCGTGCTCCAGCGAGCGGACGAGGCTCTGGGCCCCGGTCAGCGGCTCCGGAGGCCGGGTGGGCGCCGGCTGGCCCGCCGACCCCGACGGTCCCGTCCCCTGCGAGCCGGTCCGCTGCCCCGGACGCGCCGGTGGCCGCGGCACCGCCTGCGCTGCGGTGGCCATGTGCATCTCCTTCTGACGTCGTGTCTCTCGGTGTGATCGGTGTCTTTGGTCGTGGTCTTGTGTCGTGGTCTGTGGTGCGCCTCGTCGCCGGTGCCGGCATGAAAAAACCCCTCCGGCCAAGGGTGGCCACAAGGGGTCGGCGCGCGGATGCTCTAGCGAGGCCGGAGCGTCACGCACGCCGCCGGTCTACGAGGAGGAGGGTCTGCATGCCGACACCGTCCCCCTCGGCGGCGTGACATGTCAACCCAGCCCGCTCGGCATCTCATATGCCAGACGCCGCTTCTGGCATGTGGACATCGAGCAACGGTGCCGCGGACGCCGGCACGCGCGCGATCCTGCCGTCGTCCCCTTCGGGGGCGTCCAGGTCGAAGCACCCGAGCCGCAGGAACTCCTCCACCTCCGTCGCGGGCATCGCCTTCGAGAACGCGTACCCCTGACCGACCGAGCAGCCGAGCGACCGGAGCAGGCGCGCGTCGTCCGCGCTCTCGACGCCCTCGCCGACGACGCGGAGCCCGAGGTCGCGCCCGATCCGGACCATGCCGCTCAGCAGGGCGGTCCCGCGCGCACTGTCGCCCGCGGACCGCAGGAAGACCTGGTCGATCTTGACCTCGTCGATCACCGGCTCGCCCACGGTCAGGCGGCGCAGGTGGTCGAGGCCGCTGTGCCCGACGCCGAAGTCGTCCAGCGCCAGCTGGAAGCCGCCTTCCCGCAGGTGACGCAGCGTCCCGAGGGCGCCGTCGACGTCTGCGGCGAGGAAGGTCTCGGTGACCTCGAGCGTGACGACCTCGGCCGGGAGGCGGGTCCGGGCGAGAACGCCGTCGAGCGCCTCGACGAGGTGTGGCCAGGCGAGCTGCCGGACGGAGAGGTTGACGGACATCCGCAGCCGGTGCCCCGCCGCCCTCCAGACGACCGCCTGCTCGGCGGCCGCCCGCAGCACCTGGACCCCGACGTCTACGATCGCACCGCTGTGCTCGGCCATCCCGATCACGGCCTCGGTCTCCAGCAACCGACCGTCGGGAGAGCGCCACCGGACGAGCGTCTCGACGCCGACCACCTCGCCGGTCCGCAGGCACACCTGCGGCTGGTGGGTGATCTCGGGGGTGGACAGGCCCAGCGCGCTGCGCAGCCGGCTGTGCTCCCGTGCGCGGCGGAGCCGGGCACGCCCGGCGGAGAGGCCGTGGCTGAGCGAGGGCCGGGCCCAGGCGCCGCCGAAGGGGTCGACGAGGGGGCGGGACGTCGGCCCTCTGCTCCGGCCCGGGCGCCACACGCTCAGAGGCAGGGTCAGCCGTAGACCGCACCGCCGGACGCCGAGCCGACCAGGCGGGCGTACTTCGCGAGCACGCCGCGCTCGTACCGGGGTGGGAGCGGGGCCCAGCCCTGCCGGCGCGCGGCGAGCTCGGCGTCGTCCACGAGCAGGTCGAGGGTGCCGTTCGCGACGTCGAGGCGGATCTGGTCGCCGTCCCGGACGAAGGCGATCGGGCCGCCGTCCACGGCCTCGGGTGCGACGTGCCCGACGCACAGGCCTGTCGTGCCGCCGGAGAAGCGGCCGTCCGTGAGCAGCAGCACGTCCTTGCCGAGCCCGGCACCCTTGATCGCGCCGGTGATCGCGAGCATCTCGCGCATGCCCGGCCCGCCCTTCGGGCCCTCGTAGCGGATGACGACCACGTCGCCGGCGCCGATCGTGCCGTCCTCGAGGGCGTCCATCGCAGCGCGCTCGCGGTCGAAGACCCTGGCGGTGCCGGTGAAGACGTCCTCGTCGAAGCCGGCGGACTTGACGACCGCGCCCTCGGGCGCGAGCGAGCCGTGCAGGATCGTGATGCCGCCGGTGTGGTGGATGGGCCTGTCCATCGCACGCAGCACCTTGCCGTCGACGTCCGGCGGGTCGATCTCGGCGAGGTTCTCGGCCATCGTGCGGCCGGTCACGGTGAGGCAGTCACCGTGGAGCAGGTCGGCGTCCAGCAGCGCACGCATCACGACCGGGACGCCGCCGATGTGGTCGACGTCCTTCATCACGTGGCTGCCGAACGGCTTCACGTCGGCGAGGTGAGGCACCTTGGCCCCGATGCGGGCGAAGTCCTGCAGGGTGAGGTCGACGTCGGCCTCATGGGCGATGGCGAGCAGGTGCAGCACGGCGTTCGTCGAGCCCCCGAAGGCCATCACGACCGCGATCGCGTTCTCGAAGGCTTCCTTCGTCAGGATGTCGCGGGCCGTGATGCCGCGGCGCAGCAGGCCGACGACGGCCTCACCGGACTTGCGCGCGAACAGGTCGCGCCGCCGGTCCACGGACGGCGGGGAGGCGCTGCCGGGCAGCGACATGCCGAGCGCCTCCGCGGCGCTGGCCATCGTGTTGGCGGTGTACATGCCGCCGCACGCGCCCTCTCCGGGACAGATGGCTCGCTCGATCGCGTCGACGTCCTCGCGGCTCATCAGTCCTCGCGCGCAGGCGCCCACGGCCTCGAACGCGTCGATGATCGTGACCTCGCGCTCGGTGCCGTCGGACAGCTTCGCGATGCCGGGAAGGATCGACCCCGCATAGAGGAAGACGCTCGCCAGGTCGAGCCGGGCCGCGGCCATCAGCATCCCCGGCAGCGACTTGTCGCAGCCCGCGAGCAGCACCGAGCCGTCGAGGCGCTCGGCCTGCATCACCGTCTCGACGCTGTCGGCGATCACCTCCCGGCTGACGAGCGAGAAGTGCATCCCCTCGTGGCCCATCGAGATGCCGTCGGAGACGCTGATCGTCCCGAACTCGAGCGGGTACCCGCCGGCCGCGAAGACGCCGTCCTTGACGGCACTGGCCAGCCGGTCGAGGGAGAGGTTGCAGGGCGTGATCTCGTTCCAGCTGCTCGCGACGCCGACCTGCGGCTTGGCGAAGTCGTCGTCCCCCATCCCGACGGCGCGGAGCATGCCGCGCGCCGCGGCCTTCTCCAGCCCGTCGGTGACGTCCCTGCTGCGAGGCTTGATGTCGGGCTGGGAGGTTCCGCTCTGCTCGGGCACGCGCAGAGTGTAGGACGGCGCGGGCTCGGTTCAGGGCCGTGGCAGGCCGACGTTCCGGATCCAGCACCTGGCGTCAGCGGCCTCGACCGCCACTTCGCCGAGGCCGCCGACGTCGTCCCGGGAAGCACTGCTGGAGGGCAACAGAGGTCACCCGACGCACCGAGGGACGGAAGAGTGGTTCCAGCATGCGTGATGGGCGCCCGAATGTCACCTCGAGGACGACCTCAGCTTGGCGCCGCGGCTCCCACCCCTGCCGGGTTCGTCCCCCGTAAACGGGAGGTGCCCCCAGACACAGTGGTTGCTAGGACGCCGGGATTGTGAGGTTTCGACAGCCACTTCGTCAGCGAACCTCGGGGCTGTAGACGTCGGGGGGTGGCTGCAGGTCAGGCAGGGCCGCCCACCACGATGTTGGCCGGCTCCTCCCCCGCCGCGAGCCGCCCGAGCTGCCGGCGCAGCAGCGCGACGGCCCGCGGTCGCATCGCCGACGTGTCACCGCCGAGGTGCGGGGTGATGATCACGCCGGGAGCCGTCCACAGCGGGTGGCCGGGCGGCAGCGGCTCGGGGTCGACGACGTCCAGCGCCGCACGCAGGCGCCCCCGCTGCAGCTCGGCGAGCAGAGCGTCCGTGCGGACGACGGGCCCGCGGCTGACGTTGACGAGCAGCGCGCCGTCCGGCATCGCGGCGAGGAAGGCGGCGTCGACGAGCCCTCGCGTCGCGTCGGTCAGCGACGTCGCGAGGACGACGACGTCGTGCTCGGGCAGCAGCGACGGCAGCTCGTCCACCCCGTGCACGTGCCCGTGCGCGTCGTCCCGCGGCCGCGAGGCGACGCGGGTGAGCGACACCTCGAACGGCGCGAACCGCTCGACGATGCCGGACCCCACCGGCCCGAGCCCGAGGACGAGAACGCGGCGGTCGGCCAGGGACGGGCGGTGGCGGTGCACCCAGCGGCCCTCCTGCGCGTTGCGCACCGCGTCGTCGATGCCGCGCAGGCTGGCGATCGCGAGCCCCAGGGCGAGCTCGGCGGTGCTGGCCTCGTGGACGCCCGCGGCGTTGGCGATGCGGACCCCGCCGGGGACGACGCCGAGCAGGTCGTCGTACCCGGCGGTCAGCGTCTGCACGGTGTGCAGGGCCGGCAAATCCCCGAGCGACCGCGCCGCCGCCGGCTGGGACATGTAGGGCCAGACGACGAGCCCGACCCGGTCGGCGTCGGCGCCGAGGGCCTGCGCGGGCGGAGACTCGACGTCCCACACCCGCGCCTCGATCCCGCCCGGCAGGGGCTGCAGGTCGCGCAGCCAGTCCTCGGCGGGCAGGGTCACCACGGTCGTCGCATGCACAGCGGCATCCTGCCCGCGTCGTCCGGCACAGCGCAGACTGGGCGCATGCACCCGCGCCGCCCCCGCCGCGCCACCCTGCTGGCTCTCGCCGCCGCCCTCGTCCTCTCCGGCTGCTCCATGGGCGGCTCGCAGCCTCGCGGCAGCGCGGCGACACCGTCGGGCAGCGCGTCCCCGGCGACCGCCGCTGCGACCACGACTGCCGCTCCCCCGGCGACCAGCGCCACCTCGCCCACCCGCAGCCTCCCCTCAGGGGTCCCGGGCACGCCGCGGGACGTCGTCACCGGCCTCGACGTCCCGTGGAGCATCGCGGTGCTTCCCGACGGCAGCGCCTTGCTGTCGCTGCGCGACGAGGCGCGGATCCTCCGCGTCCGCACCGACGGCACGAAGACGCCGGTCGCGGCTCCGGGGCCGGGCGGCAAGATCCCTGACGTCGCACCGTCCGGCGAGGGCGGTCTGCTCGGCCTCGCGGTCAGCCCGGACGACGCCACGCAGGTCTTCGTCTACGCCACGACCGCGCAGGACAACCGGGTCACGCGCTGGACGCTGCAGGGGGACGCGCTCACCGACCCGAGGCTGCTGCTGAGCGGCATCCCGAAGGGCGTCACGCACAACGGGGGGCGCCTCGCGTTCGGCCCGGACGGGGACCTCTACGTCACCACCGGCGACGCCGGCAACGGCGCGAACTCGCAGAACCCGTCGTCGCTCGGGGGCAAGATACTTCGCATCACCGCGGACGGCGCGCCCGCGCCCGGCAACCCCACGCCCGGCTCTCCGGTGTGGAGCCTCGGGCACCGGAACGTCCAGGGCATCGGCTGGGCCGCGGACGGGACCATGTACGCGAGCGAGTTCGGCCAGAACCGGCTGGACGAGCTGAACCGGATCGTCCCCGGCGGCAACTACGGCTGGCCGGAGGTCGAGGGCCCGGGCGGCGGAGGCCGGTTCATCAACCCGCTCGTCACGTGGCCCACCGACGAGGCGTCCCCCAGCGGCCTGGCGGTGACCGCGGACGCCGTCTACCTGGCGGCGCTGCGGGGAGAGCGCCTCTGGCGGGTACCGATCACCGGTCCCGGCACCGTCGGCACGCCGACCGCGTACCTGCAGGGCACGCTCGGCCGGCTGCGGAACGTCGTCCTCAACCCGGACCGGACCGGACTCTGGGTGCTGACCGGCAACACCTTCCGGGGCTCACCGCGAGCCGGTGACGACCGCCTGGTGGACGTGCCGCTCGGCTGAGGCGGCGAGGCGGGCGAGCAGAGCCGGCACGCCCGCGGCAGGAACGGCCTTCGAGTACGCCCAGCCCTGCCCGTAGCGGCCGCCGAGGGCGCGCAGGCGCTCGGCCACCTCCGGCGTCTCGACCCCCTCCATCACGACGTCGAGACCCAGGGCATCGCCCATGTCGCGGATCGCCCTGACCACGCCCTGCGTCCTCGGGTCGTCGAGCTGGCGGATGAGCGACCTGTCGACCTTGATGATGTCCGCCGGCAGCCGCGACATGTAGCCGAGGGACGAGTAGCCGCTGCCGAAGTCGTCGATGGCGATGGTGACGCCGAGCTCCGCGAGCTGGTGCAGGGTCTGCACGGCGACGTCGTCCGGGTCGAGGAAGATGCCCTCGGTCACCTCGAGGATGAACCGCTTCGGGGGGATCCCGTACCGCATCAGGCACTCCGCCAGCTCCTCGAGGAAGCCGGGGCAGCGCAGCTGCAGGGGTGAGACGTTGACGCCCACGGTCAGGTCGGCGCGGTCGATGTCGACGGCGGAAGCCATCCGGAGCGACTGCTCGATGGCCTGCCGGCCGAGGTCCGCGATGAGGCCGATCTGCTCGGCGGCGGCGACGAACACGTCGGGGCGCACCGAGCCGAGCTCCCGGTCGTTCCAGCGGGCCAGTGCCTCCAGACCCTTGACCCGGCCGGTGGC
>JBKHWX010000094.1:0-46737 GCA_046566325.1 Actinomycetes bacterium
GCGGATCCCCGCTTCGACCAGCAACCGCTGCTGGAGGACCCTCTCGACCTCCTTGTTCCCCTGGGCCACCGCCTGGCCGGCCAGCCGTCTGTGGCACTGATCGACACCGCCGACGAGGCCTGGATCGCGGACCGCCCGGGCCGGCCGTACCACCGGCTCCTGCTGACCACCTGCGCCGCCGCGGGTTTCACCCCCGCAGTGGCGCACAACGCGACCGAGTGGGACACCGGCGCGGCCCTCGTGGCAGCCGGCCTGGGCATCGGCCTGGTCCCTCGGCTGACCCGGCTCCCCGGGAGCTACCCCGTCGCCCGTGTCCCCCTGTCCGGGGACCCGGCGCCGTCCCGGCACTTCGTCACCGCGGTCCGCAGCGGCAGTCGCCACCACCCGGTCATCGCCGATGCGCTCACGGCGCTCGAGGAGCTCGCCCACGGGGGCGTGCCCGCCGCGCAGTGACGAGCGCGTGGCCTCGCTCATGTCCGGTCGAGGGCTCCTCGCACTGCGTGCGGCAGGCGTCCGGCCTAGCGTTGGGGCCATGGTGGATAACGGAAGGAAGCCGGCTGACGCGTCGAGCGGACGGTCCGAGTACACGGTTCCGGGGATGAGCGTCGGTGACGGTAACGAGGTCGTCGAGCTGCTGCAGCAACGGCTGAACTCTCTCAACGACCTGGCGCTGACACTGAAGCACGTGCACTGGAACGTCGTCGGACCTCATTTCATCGCCGTCCACGAGATGCTCGACCCGCAGGTCGACGCGGTCCGGGCGATGGTGGACGAGACCGCGGAGCGCATCGCGACGCTTGGTGTCTCCCCGGTCGGCACACCCGGAGCCCTTGTCGCACAACGAAGCTGGGACGACTACCAGCTGGGCCGGGCCGGCGCAATCGAGCACCTGGGTGCCCTCGACCTGGTCTACGAAGGTGTGATCAAGGACCAGCGGGCCGCCATCGACAAGACCGAGAAGCTCGACCCGGTGTCCCAGGACATGCTGATCGGACAGTCGGCGCAGCTCGAGATGTTCCACTGGTTCGTGCGGGCCCACCTCGAGAGCTCCGGTGGCAGCCTCTCGACCGCGGGCGCGGACAGTGAGCAGGCGGCGGCTCAGCAGGCGGGCGAGCAGGCGTAGGTAGCCGACCGGGCGTCGTCCCCTGGACCGCCGTTCCCCAGCACGGGTGGCGGCGGTCACAGCTGTGAGGGCTGCCGCCACCGTTGTTCCCTGGTCATACTTCGGGAACGGGCCGCGGAGCGGGCCGGCCAGCGCGACGACTGCCGTCGATGCGGCACCGAGCCAGGGAGAGCGCCAAGCATGGGGCGGCTGCAGCACACCGAGGGACTGACCGACGACCAGCGCGAGCTGCTGGCGCTCGTACACGAGTTCGTCGACGAGCAGATCATTCCTGTCGCCACCCAGCTCGAGCACGCGGACGAGTACCCGGCGAAGATCGTCGAAGGCATGAAGGAGATGGGGATCTTCGGCCTGATGATCCCCGAGGAGTACGGCGGGCTCGGCGAGTCCCTGCTGACGTATGCCCTCACGGTCGAGGAGATCGCCCGCGGCTGGATGTCGGTGAGCGGCATCATCAACACCCATTTCATCCTCGCGTACATGCTGCTTCAGCACGGCACCCAGGACCAGAAGCAGCGCTACCTGCCGAGAATGGCGACGGGTGAGCTGCGGGGGGCGTTCTCCATGAGCGAGCCCGGCTGCGGGTCGGACGTCTCCGGGATCAAGAGCCGCGCCGTCCAAGGCGGGGACGGCGACTGGACGTTGAACGGCCAGAAGATGTGGCTCACCAACGGCGGCAGCGCCAACCTCGTCGCCGTCCTCGTGCGCACGGACACGGGCGCAAGCTCCGTCTACCGAAACATGTCGACGTTCCTGATCGAGAAGGAGCCGGGCTTCGGCGAGACGGCACAAGGAGTCTTGGTCCCCGGGAAGATCGAGAAGATGGGCTACAAGGGCGTCGACACGACCGAGCTGGTGATGGACGGCCACCGGACGACGTCCGGGCACATTCTCGGCGGCGAGCCGGGTCGTGGCTTCTACCAGATGATGGACGGCGTCGAGGTTGGCCGCGTGAACGTCGCCGCCCGCGCCTGCGGGGTCGCGATGCGTGCCTTCGAGCTCGGCATCGCCTACGCCCAGCAGCGCGAGACGTTCGGCAAGAAGATCGCCGAGCACCAGGCGGTGATGTTCAGGCTCGCCGAGATGGCCACCAAGGTCGAGGCCGCCCACCAGATGATGGTGATGGCCGCGCGCAAGAAGGACGCGGGGGAGCGGAACGACCTCGAGGCGGGCATGGCCAAGTACCTGGCGAGCGAGTACTGCGCGCGGGTGGTGGAGGACTCGTTCCGCATCCACGGCGGGTACGGCTACTCCAAGGAGTACGAGATCGAGCGTCTCTACCGGGAGGCACCGATGCTGCTGATCGGCGAGGGGACGGCCGACATCCAGCGGATGATCATCGGTCGCCGCCTGCTGGAGGACTACAAGCTGGCCACCTGACCCCACCTCTGGACCGCAGCTGCCGTATCGACCGGGCCGGGAGGTGCAGGAGGTCCAGTGGTCGGAGGTGGGCGGTAGCGTCGCGGCGTGAGCCGCTGGATGGACGACCGTGTCGAGGACTACCTGACGAGGCTTGCCGAGGTCGAGCACGGGGACGGCGTCCTCGACGACATGGAGGCGCGCGCGGCAGAGCACCGCTTCCCGATCGTGGGGCGCGCGACGGGCCGGTATCTCGAGCTCGCTGCCCGCTCGGTCGGTGCGCGCCGGGTGGTCGAGCTGGGGTCGGGCTACGGGTACTCCGCGTACTGGTTCTGCCGGGCCGTCGGCCCCGACGGCCAGGTCGTGTGTACGGACGGCGACGCGCGCAACGCCGAGCTGGCCCAGCAGTACCTGGAACGGGCCGGGATGTGGGAGGGCGTGCGGTACCGGGTCGGCGACGCGCTCACGGGCCTGGCGGCCGAGGACGGCGAGCTCGACGTCGTGTACAACGACGTCGACAAGCTGGGCTACCCGGACTGCTGGCGCGCCGCACGCGAGCGAATCCGCCTCGGAGGCCTCTACCTGTGCGACAACGTGATCTGGAGCGGTCACGTGGCGACCGGTGAGGAGCGCGAGTCGGCGCCGGGGGCCACGGCGGCGATCATCGAGCACAACCGTCTCGTCGCCGAGGACGACCGTTACGTCGCGAGCATCGTGCCGATCAGGGACGGCGTGATGGCGGCTCTGCGGGTCAGGTGATCTGTTTCGCTCCGTGCCGCGCTCGCCCGTCGCCCGCAGGACGTCACGACCGTATCTCGCCCGTGATCCACTGGTACGAGATGATGGGCCGATGGCGAACTTCGGACCGGCCGGCCGGTCGAGGCATGTCGGCGTCCCCATGCCACCGACGGGACGACGCATCGCCGTCTACGAGACGTACCTCGCGGCGCAACGGGCGGTCGACTTCCTCTCCGACCGGCACTTCCCGGTGCAGCACGTCACCATCGTCGGGACGGACCTGCAGATGGTCGAGCGTGTCACGGGCCGGCTCACCTACGGCCGGGTGGCGATGGCCGGGGCTGCGTCGGGTGCCTGGTTCGGGTTGTTCGTCGGCCTGCTGCTCTCGCTGTTCGCCCGGGGCAACTCCCTCTTCCCGACGGTGCTGCCAGCGATCCTCATCGGCGCCGGGTTCGGGATCCTCTTCGGGGTCCTGTCCTATGCGCTGACCGGCGGCCGACGCGACTTCACCTCCACGAGCCAGGTCGTCGCGTCCCAGTACGCGCTGCTCTGCGCGCCCGAGCAGGCGGCCGACGCCGAGCGCCTGCTGGCCGAGCTGCCCGGTGACCGCGGAGCACGTGTGGAGGCGCCGAGCTCGTCGTTCCAGGCCCCGCCGCCGCAGGGCCAGCCGCACCCCGCCGAGCCACCTACCCAGGAGGCGCCGGCGCCTCCGACCGGGCCGACATACGGCGAGATGATCGAGCGGCAGCGTCGTGAGCGGCTGGCCCGGGAGCGGGGCGAGGCCGTGCCGCCTCCGGACCAGGACCGTGGGGACCAGAACCGCGTGGACCAGGACCCCGTGGACCAGAACCGCGTCGACCAGGACCGTGTCGACGACGGAGCCGACCGGGACCGGCCTCCGGGCTCAGCGCCGTCCTGACTGTGTTCCTCAGCGCCGTCCGGGCTGCACCGCGCAGATCTCCGCCAGCCGCTTGAGGCCGTCGACGCCCTGGTGCAGCTCCCCTTCGTCGACGACCGTCGGGACCACCTGCTGCGGCAGCGACAGCCACTCCTGCCGCCACCGCTGGATCCGGCGGTAGGCGGGTGTGCTGAGCGGGCCGCCGTCCGGCGCCACCGTGCCGCCGAGGACCCGGGCCACGCGGGCAGGCTCCGTCTGGGACGACGGCATCGGCAGGTCCGTCGCGCGGAAGACCTGGAGCGGGACGGGCGGCCACATCAGCCGGGTGACGACCTGCCGGACCTCGCCCGCCGTGCTGATGTTCTGCTGCCGCACCCACACGGCCTCGAACAGCGCGCGGCGCATCTCGTGCTCCAGGCCGTCGGTCATCGCCTCCGCGAAGGCCGAGGTCGCGGCCCTCGTGTTGCTCAGCATCGCAGGCGGCGCCGTCGCCACGTCCTCGCCATGGATCGCGAGCCCGGCGACCTCGTCCAGCTCGCGCTGCCACTCGTCCCGTGTGGGCCCCGTCGGTTCGCCGGTCAGGGAGATGGAACGGTCGTGCTCGACGGCTCGCCACTCGACGTCCGCGAGGGACCGCTCCAGAATCTCGTCCAGCCGCTGGCTCGCCAGGTAGGAGTACGGGCAGTTGAAGTCTCCGTACACGACGATCCTCGCGGGCCCTGTGCCGGCCCCGCCGCTGCTCGTGCTCGTCATGCCCAATTTTCTACATCAAAAGCCGTGAAAAAGGAACCGTCGGAACCGGGCCCGCGGAGGTCAGGAGGACACGGCCAACAGGGCGGCGCAGACGACCAGTGCCAGCGTGAGAAGCGCGATGACGGACCTCAGCACGTCGGCGCGACGGGCACCCCGGCGCACGTCCTCGACTCCGGCCTCGTCGTCGCGCTGAGCGAGGGCAGCGGCTCGTCGCCACGTCATCCGCCGAGCCTGGGCGACCCCGAACGCGGTGGCGAGCACGAGGGCGACGCCGAGCACGACGGTGACGGTGAGCAGGCCGCCCCACGGGCGGCCGGCCAGCAGCAGGTCGCCGGTGGCGAAGGCGACGAGCAGGCACGCGGACGCGACCGGCCCGTAGGCGCGGCCGAGCAGCCGGAAAAAGTCGACGCGCTGAGGTGGGTCGAGGGTCGCCGTCGCGACCCGCGCGACCACCAGCAGGGTCACGAGGCCGCCGACCCAGACCGAGGCCGTCAGGACGAGGATCGTCACCAGGGCGGCCTGGCCGCCGGAGCCACCGCTCACACCCGCCCTCCCGCCGTGCTCGCTCCGCCCGTCTCCCGCTGTCCCTTGCCGCGCACGTCCCCGGTCTAACACACGAGCCGCGACCGCTTGGCGGCCGGGACGGTGGCGTCAGGCGTCCAGGCGGGCGAGCACGGACGGGTACACGTCGCGGTAGGCACGGACCTCGGCGCCCGGTGTCCGGACCCCGGTGGCTTGCAGGACGGCGTCCACCACGGCGAGCGTGACCGCGTCGGCAGCCGCGGCCTGCACGGCGGCCACGTCCCGCACCTGGTCCTGCAGCTGCACGGCACCGGTCGCCAGCGCGAACACGGTGTCGCCGTCCACCAGGGTGTGTACCGGCCTCAGCGAGCGGGCAAGGCCGTCGTGGCCGGACGACGCCATCCGCCTCGCCTGCGCCCGGTCCAGCCTCGCGTCGGTCGCCACGACGGCGAGGGTGGTGTTGAAGCCGGGGACGCCGCCCGCGTCGGCGGCGGTGGGTGCGGGCTCGGTCGGGGCGCCGGGCCTCCTGCGGGCGTCGTCCACCCACTGCGCGCCGTACAGCACGCCGTTGCCGTCGACCGGGGAGCCGAAGGCGTTGACGACGGCGACCGCGCCCACGACCACGCCGGACGGCAGCCTCACGCTCGCGGTGCCCAGCCCGCCCTTGAGCCTGCTCTCGCTGCACAGCGCCCCGCTGCCGGCGCCGGCGGTCCCGGTCCGCACCCAACCTGGCGACGCCGCGGCGGCGGCCGCGTAACCCATGGCCCCGTCGGGCCGCCCCGCCGGGTCGCCGCCGCGTCCCAGGTCGAAGATCACCGCGGCGGGCACCACGGGGACGACGCCGCCCGAGCTCACCGGAAAGCCGCGGCCGTGCTCCTCGCACCAGCGTTGCGTCCCGTGCGCGGCGACGAGCCCGAAGGCGCTGCCCCCGGTGAGCGTGACGGCGTCGACCGTCTGGACCAGGCTCCCGGGTGCGAGAGCGTCCGTCTCGTGGGTCCCGGGCCCGCCGCCCCGCACGTCGACGGCGCCGACGGTGTCCGGCGGTGGGACGACGACGGTCACGCCGGTGAGCCAGCCGTCCCCGGTCCGCTCCACGCTGCCGACGAGGACGCCGTCGACGTCCGTGATCGCGCCGTACCTGTTCTCGGTGTGCCTTCCAGCCACGGCAGGATCGTGGCATGGCGTTCGACGACCCGCCCGTGTCCTCCGCCGCGCGGGCGGTGACGAGGGACGACGTGCTGCTGGCCCGCCGTCGCATCGGCGGGCGGGTGCGGCACACCCCGCTGCTGGACGTCGAGCCTGGGCTGCTCGGCGACGCCCCGGTGACGCTCAAGCTGGAGCTGCTGCAGCACACCGGCTCGTTCAAGGCGCGTGGCGCACTCTCGGCTCTGCTCGCGGCCCCGGTGCTGCCGCCGTCGGGTGTGGTCGCCGCGAGCGGAGGCAACCACGGGCTCGCGGTGGCGTGGGCCGCGCGCGAGGTCGGCGTGCCGGCAGCGGTCTTCGTCCCCTCGAACGCGCCGGCGACCAAGGTCGAGGGGCTGCGCCGTCTCGGAGCCGACGTCCACCTGGTCGGAGAGCGGTACGCGGACGCGCTTGCGGCGGCGCTGCGGCACGAGAGCGTGAGCGGTGCTCTCGCAGTGCACGCCTACGACGACCCGGCGGTCGTGGCAGGGCAGGGCACGTTGGCACTGGAGCTGCTCGACGACCTGTCGCGCCGGCCGAGCGGAGGGGTCGAGAACGTCGACACCGTCCTCGTCGCCGTCGGTGGCGGCGGCCTGTCCGCCGGTGTCGCCGCCGCCCTGGGTCCCGACGCTCGCGTCGTGGGGGTCGAGCCCGAAGGCTGTCCGACCTGGCACGTGGCCTTGCAGTCGGGAGCGCCGGTGGACGTCGTCGTCGGCGGCGTCGCTGCCGACGCACTCGGCGCTACCCGCCTCGGGAGCACCCCGTGGGAGACGCTCACGAACGCGGGTGCCGGCTCCGTGCTGGTGCCGGCGGACGCCGTCCACGCGACGAGACGCCTTCTCTGGCAGGAGCTCCGGCTCGCGGTCGAGCCGGGGGCCGCCGTCGCGCCCGCCGCCCTGGTCTGCGGCGCCTACCGGCCACGGCGTGGCGAGCAGGTCGCGGTCGTGCTCTGCGGCGGCAACGCCGACCCTTCCGACCTGTCCCACCCCCACGCGGTTCGCTGACGAAATGGTTGTCATCGCGCCCGCCATGCCCCTTTTGGGCAGCCACCTGGTCAGCGAACGTGGCGTTGGGGCGGGGGCGCAGGTGCGTACGGGGAGCCCGTGGGTGTCTGGTGGCCGCCGTCCTGGCTGGGCTGCTCGCCGTCGCAGGGGGCGCACCGGCCGGTCAGACCCCACGCCTGTACGCGCAAGGCGCCACGCACGCCGCGCAGTGGGTCGAGACCTCTCCGGACGACGTCCCGGCCCCGTTCCTGCGACGTCTTGCCGGGACGCCTCAGGCGCGGTGGTTCATCGACCCCGACCCGGTGTCCGCGGCGGTCGACGTGGGCGCGTACGTCGACGCCGCGGCCCGAGCGGGAGCCGTGCCGGTCGTCGTCCTCTATGCGCGGCCGGACCGGGACTGCGGGGGAGCGAGCGCGGGCGGCGCCGACGACTGGGCCGCCTACTCGCGCTGGGTCGCGGCGGTCGCGGCCGCGATCGGCCAGCGGGAGTCGCTCGTGCTGCTGGAGCCGGACTCGTTGGCGCTGCAGAAGTGTCTGTCACCCGAGCAGCAGCGCGCCGTGAGGACGCGCTCGCCGACGCGGTCGACGTCCTCGAACGAGAAAGCGCTGCTCGCGTCTACCTGGACGGCGGCCATTCCGACTGGCTTCCCGTCGCCGTACAGGCGGAGCGCCTGCGCGCGGCCGGCGTGGCGCGCGCCGACGGGTTCGTGACCAACGTGTCGAACTACCGGCGCACCTCCGACGAGCTGGCCTACGGAGCCCGGCTGAGACACCTGCTGGGCGACCACCTGGAGCAGGTCGTGGACACCAGCCGCAACGGCGCCGGGCCGCTGGGCACGCTGTGGTGCGACCCCCCGGGCCGCCGTCTCGGTCCTGCGCCGACGCTGCGAACAGGCGAGACGGGCGTCGCCGCCTACCTGTGGGTCAACGCGCCCGGCGAGGCCGACGGCTGCGCAGCGCCCGCCGGCGAGTTCGTCCCCGAGCTCGCGGTCGAGCTGGCGGGAGGAGGCACGCCCACCTCCACCCCCACGCCCACCCCCACCCCCACCCCCACGTCGGTTCGTCCCCCGCGAGCGGGTGGTGCCCGCTGACGAAGTGGTGGTTGGAAAGGGATATTTCCGGCGCGATCACAACCCGTTCGTCAGCGAACCTCGGAGCACGATTCGTCAGCGAACCTCGGGGGGAGGAGGGAAGGGGGAGCGGCCGGCTCTCAGCTGCGCAGCGAGCCCATCCACTCCTCGACGTCGTCGGGTCGGCGCGGCAGCATCGCGGACAGGTTCTCGCAGCCGTCCTCGGTGACCAGCACGTCGTCCTCGATGCGCACGCCGATGCCGCGGAGCTCCTCCGGGGCGGCGAGGTCGTCGGCCTTGAAGTAGAGCCCGGGCTCGATGGTGAAGATCATTCCGGGCTTCAGCTCCGCGTCGAGGTACATCTCGCGCCGCGCCTGCGCACAGTCGTGCACGTCGATCCCGAGATGGTGCGAGGTGCCGTGCACCATCCAGCGGCGGTGGTAGCCGCCCTTCTCGGTGTCCAGGGACTCCTCCGCGCTCACCGGCAGCAGACCCCACTCCTCCAGCCGCGCGGCGATGACGTCCATCGCCGCCGCGTGCAGGTCCCGGAACTTGCTCCCGGGCCGGGCGACGGCGAACGCGGCGTCCGCGGCGTCGAGCACGGCCTGGTAGACCTTGCGCTGTGCCTTCGAGTACGTGCCGTTGACCGGCAGGGTGCGCGTGACGTCCGCGGTGTACAGGGAGTCCAGCTCGACGCCCGCGTCGAGGAGCACCAGGTCGCCCTCGCGCACCTCGCCGTCGTTGCGGATCCAGTGCAGCGTGCACGCGTGCTCACCCGCTGCGGCGATCGTGTCGTAGCCGACCCCGTTGCCCTCCCGGCGGGCGTGCGACTCGAAGGCCGTCTCGATCACGCGCTCGCCCCGGCGGTGGGCGACGGCGTCGGGCAGCGCCCGGACGACGTCCGCGAAGCCCTTGGCGCTGGCCTGGACGGCGAGGCGCATCTGCTCGATCTCCCAGGCGTCCTTGACGAGCCGCATCTCGGACAGGAACTCCGCCAGCGCCGCGTCGAGCTCGGCGTACTCCTCGACGGACAGCCCGCTGTCGGCCCGCGCCGCCGCGACCTCGGCCTCGACGGCGGCGTCGGAGTCCGGCACGGCACGGACACGGACACCGTCGGGGCCGACGTCCTTGCGCAGCGCGTCGCCGAGCTCGTCGATGTGCCGGCAGGTCAGCCCCGTCTCGGCCTCGACCTCCTCCAGGCTCGGCCGGGCACCCACCCACAGCTCGCCATAACGGGAGTCCGCGTAGAACTCCTCGCTGTCGCGACCTGCCCGCGGGCGGAAGTAGAGCAGCCCTTCGTGGCCGCCCCCGCTCTTCGGCTCCAGCACGAGGACGGCGTCCGGCTCGCGGTCTCCGCCCAGTCCCGTCAGGTAGGCGAAGGCGGAGTGCGGCCGGAAGCGGTAGTCGGTGTCGTTGCTGCGGACCTTCAGCGGCCCCGCCGGCACCACGATGCGCTCGCCTGGGAAGGCCTCGCCCACACGGTCGCGCCGCGCCCCCGTGTAGTCGGCGACCGCCGCGCGCTGGGGCAGGACGTCCGGGCGGGGCGCCCAGTCCCGCCCGATGAACCGCTTGAAGGCCTCGGACGTCGGCCGCTGGCTGCGGTTCGAGCCCCGCTCCGAGAGGGGCTGCTTCGGCGCGGTCTCTGACGGCTCGGGCTGGCCGGTCTCGCTCATCCGGTCATCCTCTCATCGGCCCCGCGGCGTGGCACCCAGTCGGCCCGGCCCGCACGGCCCGGCGTCGGCGCGCACATCGTCGCGCGCCTACCTACGGTCTTGTCTTATGGCTAGTAACGAGACTCCTGACAGAAGCGCTGCCGAGAAGGCCGTCGACGCGGCCGCATCGCTCGCCGGCAAGGCCAAGGACGCCGTCGCCCAGGCTGCCGAGGGAGTGCAGGACGCCGTGGCCGGCATCCGGATCCCCGGAGCACCGGGCAGCGAGCCGCCGTCCCTTGAGGAGCCCACCGAGCCACGCGACCCCCTGCCCCCGAAGCCGGACCAGCAGGGCGTCGCACCGTTCTCCCCGACCGGCAACGACGACCCCGCCGCGCCCGACGCCCGCGCACAGCAGGGCCCCTACCTGACGACGGCCCAGGGCGTCCGCCTCTACGACACCGACCACTCGCTCAAGGCCGGGCCTCGCGGGCCGGTCCTCATCCAGGACCACCACCTGCGCGAGAAGATCATGCACTTCGACCACGAGCGGATCCCGGAGCGCGTGGTGCACGCCCGCGGCACCGGTGTGCACGGCGTGTTCCGCTCGTACGGCGCCGCGGCGTCCGTCACGAGAGCCGCGTTCCTCGCCGAGGGCGCCGAGACCCCGGTGTTCGTGCGGTTCTCGAACGTGGTCGGGTCGCGTGGGTCGGCCGACGTCGTCCGCGACACCCGGGGCTTCGCGACGAAGTTCTACACGACCGAGGGCAACTTCGACCTCGTCGGCAACAACATCCCGGTCTTCTTCATCCAGGACGCCATCAAGTTCCCCGACATCGTCCACTCCGTGAAGCCCGAGCCGGCCCGGGAGATCCCGCAGGCGCAGAGCGCCCACGACACCTTCTGGGACTTCGTCTCACTCCGCACCGAGGCCCAGCACCACGCCCTCTGGCAGATGTCGGACCGCGGCATCCCGCGCTCGTTCCGGATGATGGAGGGATTCGGCGTCCACACCTTCCGGCTCGTGAACGCCGACGGGCGGACGACGCTCGTGAAGTTCCACTGGAAGCCCCGGCTGGGCGCGCACTCGATGGTCTGGGAGGAGGCACAGCTCGTCAACGGCGTCGACCCCGACTTCCACCGCCGTGACCTGTACGACGCCATCGAGGCGGGCGCCTATCCCGAGTACGAGCTCGGCATCCAGACGTTCCCGGACACCGACGACGAGACCTTCGAGGGGATCGACCTGCTCGACCCCACCAAGATCGTCCCCGAGGAGCTGGCACCCGTGCAGCCGATCGGCCTGATGACGCTGAACGGCAACCCGACCAACTTCTTCGCGGAGGTCGAGCAGGTCGCCTTCCACCCCGGCCACCTGGTGCCGGGTATCGACGTCACCAACGACCCGCTGCTGCAGGGGCGGCTGTTCTCCTACCTGGACACGCAGCTGATCCGCCTCGCCGGGCCGAACTTCTCCCAGATCCCCGTGAACCGTCCTCACGTGCCGGTCAACGACATGTTCCGGGACGGTCACCACCAGCACGCCGACCACGCCGGCAACGCTCCGTACAGGCCCAACAGCATCGACGGGGGCAACCCGTTCCCGGTCGGCGCCGAGGGTGGGGGCTACGTCGAGGTCCCCCAGCCGGTCAGCGGCGTGAAGGAGCGGCGCTCGCCGGCCTCGTTCGCCGATCACTTCAGCCAGGCCCGGCTGTTCTGGCTGAGCCTGACGCCGGTCGAGCAGGACCACACGATCCGGGCCTACTCGTTCGAGCTCGGGAAGTGCTACGAGCAGGCGGTCAAGGAGCGCCAGCTGCGGGCGCTCGCCAACATCGACCCCGAGCTCTGCGCGTGTGTGGCGGAGGCGCTGGGACTGCCCGCGCCCGACCCCTCGGAGCCCCTCGCCGACGTGCAGCCGAGCCCCGCGCTGTCGCAGGTGGGGCAGTCCTGGCCGGTGAGCGGACGCATGATCGGGATCGTCGCGGACGAGTCCAGCGACCTCGACGGGGTGCGGGAGGTGCGGCAGGCGGTGCACGCGGCCGACATGGTGCCGCTCGTCATCGCCCCCCACGGCGGCATGCTCGAGGACGGGTCGGGGACGCCGGTGCCGGTCCAGCGGACGTTCCTGACGGCGCGGTCCGTCGAGTTCGACGCCGTCCTGCTGGCCGGTGCGCCCGCCCCCGCACCCGACGCGGTCCCGTCCGTCGACGCGAAGGCCGGGGAGCCGACCGTGGCGGTGGGCGGCGTCGCCGTCGACCCGCGCGTGACCCTGCTGGTCTCGGAGGCCTTCCGGCAGTGCAAGGCGATCGGGGCCTGGGGCCAGGGTGAGGCCGTGCTGACGGCCGCAGGCGCGAGCGGAGCCGGCGTCGTCCTCGGTGCCTCGCCCGCCGAGACCCTGCAGCAGGTGCAGGACCACCTGAGCAGGCACCGTGCCTGGGAGCGGTTCGACGTCGTCGGCGCGGCGACCGGGACGGTGTGACGGAGCCGCCTCCCCGAAGGGCGCCAGCCGGCTCAGCCGCTCACGGCCGGGCCGGCTCGGGCCTGCCCGGCTGCTCGCCGCCCCGCGCGTCCAGGTAACTCTGCTTGGGCACCATGACCTTCCGGCGGAACACGCACACGAGCGTCCCGTCCTGCTTGTGGCCGCGGGTCTCCACGTGGACGACGCCGCGGTCGTCCTTCGAGGTCGACTCCCACTTGTCCAGGACGGTCGTCTCGCCGTAGATCGTGTCGCCGTGGAAGGTCGGTGCCACGTGCTTGAGCGACTCGACCTCCAGGTTCGCGATCGCCTTGCCGGACACGTCGGGCACGCTCATGCCGAGCAGCAGCGAGTAGATGTAGTTGCCGACCACCACGTTCTTGCCGAACTGCGTCGAGGACCCGGCGTAGTTCGCGTCCAGATGCAGTGGATGGTGGTTCATCGTGAGCAGGCAGAACAGGTGGTCGTCGTACTCGGTGACCGTCTTGCCGGGCCAGTGCTTGTACACCGCCCCGACCTCGAACTCCTCATACGTGCGGCCGAACTGCATGAACGGGTCCCTCCGTCGTCGGTGATCGCCGTCATGCTGTCGCACGGGTCCAGGGATCGGCAGGTCACCCCCGCGGCAGCGCGTCCCACTCCGTCAGCGTCTCGCGCAGCAGCGGGGCCAGCTGCAGCCGGGCGAGCGCGTCGCGGTCGACCCAGCGGACGTCGGCCGCGTCGTCTCCCGGGACGGCTCGCCGCGCCGCGTCCCCACGCACGGAGCAGGCATAGTCGCGGATGACGTAGACGCGTCGGTCCGGTGCGTCGCGCTCCACCTCCCCCACGAGGTGGTGGACGTCGACGGTCAGCCCGGTCTCCTCGGCGACCTCCCGCGCCACGGCGACGGCGTCGTCCTCGCCCGCTTCGACGCGGCCGCCGGGCAGGGACCAGCTGCCTGCGGCGGGAGGGTTCACGCGCTGCACGAGCAGCAGCCGGCCGTGCTCGTCGTAGACCAGAGCACCGACGCAGGGGACGCGGGGCGCGGGGTCGACGTCGTCCCGCTGGTCGCTCCTCACCCGGCCACCGTAGGACGAACCTTGACGGAACGGCCCGAGCGGGGAACCGTGACATGGGTGCGGACCGATGGTCGCTGCCCGCGCTGCGGGGGGTCGGCGCGCCCGCCGGGCGTGTGGACGAGCGACTGGTCGTGCTCCCGGCACGGCCCTGTGCACCCGCTGCTGCCGCCGCACCCGCCCACAGGCGCATGGCTGGACGACGTCGCCGCGCGCTCGCGGGTGCCGGTCTGGTCGCTGTGGCCGCTCCCCACGGGCTGGCTCTTCACCGGGCTCGCGGAGGCCGGCGCGCCGAAGAGCGGCCCACAGGCGACGGTGGTCGCGTTCTCCGGCCCGAACCCCGCGCCACGACCGGAGGCACCTGGGGAGCGGCCCGCCGACCTGCTGCTCGTCGCGGAGTCACCGGGCGTCGGGCTCGGCGCCTTCCTCGCCGGCCTGGACGACGTCGACCCCGGAGCGTCGGTCGGCTGCGGCCCCGCCCACGGCCAGGTCCGGGCCGACGGCCATGCGTCGTCCCTCTGGCTCGTGGACGGCCCGCCCGACCGCGCGACGTACGTGGGCGAGGCGGGCGGAGTCTGGCTCTACCTCGTCCTCTGGCCGGCCACGGCCGGTGTGCTGCTCGCCGAGCCCCTGCACCTGCGCGACGTGCGCGGCGACCCGGCGGCCGCGCGACCACCGGCGGGCGCCCCGACGACGCGCCTCGGCTGACCTACTGGCTGACCCACGGGTCCCACCGAGAAGCACGCGCTCTCCCCCGGTGGGCCCGCTTCGGCCGACGACTACGCTCGCCGCGTGCGCATCGACCTGCACACGCACTCCACCGTGTCGGACGGGACCGAGCCCCCGGCGCAGGTGGTGCGGGCGGCCGCGCGCGCGGGTCTCGACGTCGTCGCCCTCACCGACCACGACTCGACCGCCGGCTGGGACGAGGCAGCGGCCGCCGCCGTCCGGTACGGCGTGCTTCTCGTGCGCGGGATGGAGGTCTCCAGCACCTACCGCGGCATCAGCGTCCACCTGCTCAGCTACCTGCACGACCCCGCGTCCCCTGGCCTGCTGCAGGAGGTCGACGCGGCACGCGAGTCGCGCGAGTACCGGGCGCGGCGCATGGTCGAGCGGATCGCGGACGACTACGACCTCGAGTGGGGGGACGTCGAGGCGCAGGCGGCCCAGGGGACGACGCTCGGCCGACCCCACATCGCCGACGCCCTGGTCGCCCGCGGCCACGTGGAGAGCCGGGACGAGGCGTTCGCGACAATTCTCCGCAGCCGGTCGCGCTACTTCGTGCCGCACTACGCCCCGGACGCCGTCAGCGCCGTCCGGCTCATCCGGGAGGCGGGCGGCGTTCCCGTGTTCGCCCACCCACTGGCCAGCGCCCGGGGCCGTGTCGTCGGGGACGACGCCATCGAGGAGCTCGTCGACGCGGGCCTCCTGGGCCTCGAGGTCGACCACCGGGACCACGACGACGCCGCTCGGCGGCACCTGCGCGACGTCGCCGCGGCGCACGACCTCCTCGTCACCGGGTCGAGCGACTACCACGGCGCCGGCAAGCAGAACCGGCTCGGGGAGTTCACCACCGACCCCGAGGCGCTGCAGCGCATCGAGGACGACGGCACGCTCGAGGTCGTCCGTCCGTGACGGACGTCGTGCTCGTCAGGCCGTCGGACGTCCCGCCCCTACCTCGCCGTCGCGCTCGGGACCAGGCACGTCAGGCCTCCGGACCAGGCATCACCTCGAACCACACCCGCTTGCCGGAGACGTTGCTCCGGCAGCCCCAGCGGTCCGCGAGCGCGTCGACCATCTGCAGGCCCCGGCCGCCGACGGCCCACAGGTCCTCCTCCAAGGGGACGACCTGGCCGGGCAGGACGTCGTCCACCTCGACCCGCACCGCCCCCCGCCGAGCTCTGCCGGCCCGCAGGACGACCGGCCCGTTACCGTGGCGGATGGCGTTCGTCACCAGCTCGCTGGTCAGCAGGACCGCCACGTCCGCGGCGGCCGAGTCGACCCCCCAGCTCTCGAGCGTCGCGTCGAGCGCGCGCCGGGCCCGGGCGACCTCCGTCGGGTCGTCCTGCAGCCTGGCGATCACCTCCACGCCGGGATTGTCCAGCACGTCCAGGAGACCGGCAGAATGGGACGGCGTGACGACGTCCCGGTCGGAGGACCTCGTCGACAACCCGAACGGGCCCTGTTCTGGACCCGGATGGAGGAGTGCGGACACGTGAACCGGGCGGCTCGTGTGCTGGCGGTGGCCAACCAGAAGGGAGGGGTCGCGAAGACGACGACGGTCGCGTCGCTCGGCGCGGCGTTCTCGGAGCAGGGGCTGCGCGTGCTGCTGGTCGACCTCGACGCCCAGGCCTGTCTCACGTTCTCGCTCGGGATCGACGCCGACGAGGTCGAGTGCAGCGTCCACGACGTCCTGGTCGGGAGGGCGAAGGCCGCCGACGCGCGGCTCGAGGCGGACGACGGCGTCGACCTGCTTCCCGCCACGATCGACCTGGCTGGCACCGAGGCCCAGCTCCTGATGCGGCCCGGTCGCGAGTACGTGCTGAGGTCCGCGCTCGAGGACGTCGAGCCGGACTACGACGTCGTCCTGCTCGACTGCTCGCCGTCGCTCGGCGTCCTGACCCGGAACGCCCAGACCGCCGCGGACGAGGGCCTCGTCCCGCTCCAGTGCGAGATGCTCAGCCACCGCGGTGTCGGGCAGCTGCTCGACACGATCGCCGACGTCCAGCGGATCCTGAACCCCGACCTCGTGGTCCGCGGCGTCCTGCCCACGATGTTCGACTCGCGCACCAGCCATGCGCGCGCTGTGCTCGCCGACGTGGGGGAGCGCTACGCCGTGCCCGTGCTCGCGCCGCCCATCCCGAAGTCGGTGCGGTTCGCCGAGGCGCCCGCGGTGGGCCGCTCGATCCTGACGACGGCCCGGGGGTCGAAGGGCGCCGCTGCCTACCGCGACGTCGCCGCCGACCTGCTGCAGCAGTGGAAGCTCGTGCCGGGACGGCGACCCGCGGCCCGCCTGTGACGGCACCCTAGCCGGCGCCGCGTCAGGGCTCCGAACCTCCGGTGTCCACCGCGACGCCCTCGACCCTGCGCGTGCGACGCCGGCGCCGGCCCGCGCCGTCGCCCTGTGAGGTCGTGGCCGCGGGCCCGTTGCCCTGGTCGCCCTCGGCCGCAGCGTGACCGTCGACGGGGCCTTCGACGGGACGCCCGCCCCGAGTGCGTCGCCGCGTCCGCGTCCGCGGGCGCTGTTCGCGCGGCTCCTCCTGTCCCTCGTCGCGGCCCGGGCCGTGCCCCTCGCCGTGTCCAGCGCGATGCCGGTCGCCGCGTCGCGACCGTTCGCCGTCCCGCTCCCGCGAGCGATGCCGTCCACCGGTCTCGCCGAGGTCTTCGACAGCCTCGGCCGCCAGGCCCGCGCGCGTGCGCTCGGCGCGGGGTAGGACCCCCTTCGTGCCCTCGGGGATGTCCAGGTCCGAGTAGAGGTGCGGTGAGGTCGAGTAGGTCTCGACCGGTGCGGGGATGCCGAGGGCCAGCGCCTTGTCGACGAGGCTCCACCGCGGGACGTCGTCCCAGTCGACGAACGTGACCGCGGTGCCCTTCTTGCCCGCTCGTCCCGTGCGGCCGATCCGGTGGACGTAGATCTTCTCGTCCTCGGGGCACTGGTAGTTGACGACGTGCGTCACGTCGTCCACGTCGATGCCCCGCGCAGCGACGTCGGTGGCGACGAGCACGTCGACCTTGCCGCGACGGAAGGCGCGAAGAGCCTGCTCGCGCGCCGCCTGCCCGAGGTCGCCGTGGATCGCGGCGGCGGCGAAGCCGCGGTCGGCGAGCTCCTCGGCGACCTTCGCGGCGGTGCGCTTGGTCCTCGTGAACACGATGGTGAGGCCTCGCCCCCGGGCCTGCAGGAGGCGGGCCAGCACCTCGGCCTTGTCGAGCGAGTGCGCCCGGTAGACGAACTGGGCGGTGGTCTTGACGGTCGGGCTGACGTCGTCCGGCTCGGAGGCCCGGATGTGCGTCGGCTGGCTCATGTAGCGGCGTGCCATCGCGACGACGGGCCCTGGCATGGTCGCCGAGAAGAGCATCGTGTGACGGTCCTCGGGCGTCTGGGCGAGGATCCGCTCGACGTCGGGCAGGAACCCCAGGTCCAGCATCTCGTCGGCCTCGTCCAGGACGACGGTCCGCACCGAGGCGAGGGACAGGTGGCCCTGCTGGGCGAGGTCGAGGAGGCGGCCGGGCGTCCCGACGACGACCTCGACCCCCGCGTGCAGCGTCTCGATCTGCGGCTCGTAGGCACGGCCTCCGTAGACGGTGAGGACCCGGGCCGGGCGCAGCGACGCGGCCTGCTCCAGGTCGGCGGCCACCTGCACGGCGAGCTCACGCGTGGGGACGACGACCAGCGCCTGGGGGCGGCCCGCAGCCTTCATCCGGTCGTACCCGTCCTCGCCGGGGCCCCTGACGTGCTGCAGCAGGGGGAGTCCGAACCCCAAGGTCTTGCCGGTGCCGGTCTTGGCCTGCCCGATGATGTCGTGGCCGGCGAGCGCCACCGGGAGCGTCAGAGCCTGGATCGGGAACGGGTGGGTGATCCCCGCCCGCGCGAGGGCCTCGACGAGGAGCGGGTCGACGTCGAAGTCGGCGAACGTACGCCCGGAGGTCGCGTCGTCCGCCTCGGGACCCGAGGCGGCAGGGTCGGCAGGCACCGGCCCTGCCGAGGCTGAGGTCGGATGGTCGGTAACGGTCACGTAGTGCCTCGTGCTTCTGCTTGGCGGGGCCTCACGCCTGGCCGGATGCCGGCGGGCCGCTCCGCGTCTGGTCGGGGCCGATCGGGCTTCCGACCGGGCACACCGCGAACCAGCCAAGTTTAGCCCGCAAGTACGGTCCTGCTCGCCACGCGCCGTCCCCGCGCGTCACCCAGAGCCACCTCGGCCCGTTTTCGCCGTGGTTTCATGAGCGTCATGACCGACACGCCGAGCTCTGACGACGCCTCCACCGCAGGTGCCTCCGGCGCCTCCCAGGGGGTCGTCGACCTGCTCGGCGCGCTCGCGTACGGGGAGCTGACCGCGTTCGTCCGGCTGGCGGGCGACGCGGAGCTCGCCCCGACCCTCCCCGAGAAGTGGGCACTGGGCCGCATGGCGGTCACCGAGTTCGGGCACTTCGAGCTGCTGCGTCGGCGCCTGCAGGACCTCGGGACCGACCCCGAGCAGGCGATGCAGCCCTTCGTGGCGCCGGTCGACGCGTTCCACGAGCGGACGACGCCCAGCGACTGGCTCGAGGGGCTGGTGAAGGCGTATGTCGGAGATGGCATCGCCACCGACTTCTACCGCGAGATCTCCGCCTACGTCGACGACGACACGAGGACCCTCGTGCACGCCGTCCTGGACACCGCCCGGCACTCCGAGTTCGTCGTCGCTGCCGTGCGCGGCGCCATCCAGGCCGACCCCCGCGTCGCCGGCCGCCTCGCCCTCTGGGGACGGCGCCTCGTCGGTGAGGCGCTGAGCCAGGCCCAGCGCGTGGCCGCGGACCGTGACGGGCTCACCGGCCTGCTCGTCGGAGGTGCCGGCAGACCGGGGGCGGACCTCGCCGAGATCGGCCGCATGTTCACCCGCATCACCGAGGCGCACACCGCCCGGATGGAGCGGCTGGGCCTGACCGCCTGACCGTCCCCGGACGACGAACAGCCGCGCCTGCGGCCGGAAGGGCCGAAGGCGCGGCTGTAGGGCATGGGACGGGTTGCTTCGGGGTGGGGCGGCTGCTGGGGTCAGCGGACGGACTTGCGCCCCGAGGCTCCGGCGTAGATGGAGACGAGGATGGCGGCGACGATGATGCTGATGATCCAGCGGATCCAGTCGATCCCGCCGGTCGTGCTGCCCATCCTGAAGCCGTTGCCGCTGATCAGGCCCCACAGGAAGTAGCCGATCAGCGCGCCGATGATGCCCAGCACGATGGTCGCGACGATGCTGATGTTCTGCCTGCCCGGGAGCACCAGCCGCGCCAGTGCTCCGATGATGGCGCCGAAGATGATCGTGCCGATGATGGTGGCGATCATGATGCTCTGCTCCTCCTCGAGGGCTGGTCCTTAGCCCTTGCTAGCCCTTGCGCTGTCGACGATCATCGACGTATCGAGCGTGCCACGCCCGGGGCAGGACCGCCACGCGAAGATCGACAGCAGCCCTTCGGGCGGCTGCAAAAGAAGCGTGCAGCGAGTCCTCAGCCCACTCCGAAGCCGACCCGCCGGGTCTCCTCGACGCCGATCTCGACGTAGGCGAGCGAGGTCGTCGGCACGACGACGAGCCGGCCCTTGTCGTCGGTGAGCCGCAGGCTCGGCGCGCCCGCCAGTGCCGCGTCCACCGCCTCGGCGACCTGCTCCGGTGTCTGTGACGACTCGAGCACGATCTCCCGGCTGACGTTCTGCACGCCGATCTTGACCTCCACGGCCGTCCTTTCGTTGTCGCCTCAGAGAGGCGGCAAATCTAGCCGTCGGCCTCCCGAAGGCCGGCGTCGGCCTTCGGGAACCCCCCGAGCCCGCGCCACGAGATCTGGGCGATCAGACGCGCCGCCTCGTCCCGGGGGATGCTCCGGCCCGTCTGCAGCCAGTAGCGCGCGGTGACCTGCGCCATGCCCGCGAGCGCCATCCCGAGCAGCTCCGCCTCGCCCCGCTCCAGCCCCGCGTCCTCCTGGATCACTTCGGCGATCGCCCTCGCGCAGGAGCGCTCGACCCGGTCCACGCGCTCGCGGACGCCGGCGTCGTTCGTCAGGTCCGACTCGAAGACGAGGCGGAAGGGAGCGTCCTCCCGGTCGACGAACCGGAAGTAGGCGGCGATGGTCGCCGCGACGCGCAGCTTGTTGTCGCTCGTGGACGACAGCGCCGCCCGGACGTCGTCCAGCAGCTCTGCGACGTGCTGGTCGAGGATGGCGAGGTAGAGGTCGAGCTTGCCGGGGAAGTGCTGGTACAGGACGGGCTTGCTCACACCCGCGCGTTCGGCGATCTCGTCCATCGCGGCACCGTGGTAGCCGTTGCAGACGAAGACCTCCTGCGCCGCGGCGAGCAGCTGTGCCCTTCTTGCGCTGCGCGGCAGGCGCGCTCCTCGTGCCCGGGTGTCTTCCGTGGTCACGGGCGTCCCTCCTCGTCGCCGCCCAGGACGGGCACGCCGTGCGACGGGTGCCGCCGCCGGCCGGAGCATCTTACCGGCCAGTAGGGCGAGTCAGGCCTCCTCGAGCGCCTCGCCGAAGTCGTGCAGCACCTTGTTGCGCCGGCTCGCGGCCAGCAGATGTCCGGCCGCCAGCACGCCGGCGATCGGCCACTCGAGCGCGCCCACGACGGCCAGCAGACCGACGCCGCCGAGGAAGGCCAGCTCGTTCGTCGGTGGCAGCTCGATCGTGCCGACCACGGGCACCTGGACGCGGACCGTGTTGCGGTCCGTGGCCTTCTGCGCGGCTCGTCGACCGCCACCGGGTTGCGTGCTTGCGGGGAGCGCCGAGGTCTGCGCCGTCATGCCGCACCGTCCCTTCCGGACCTCGTCGCATGCTCGAATGCGACGTCCCTCCCAGGGTAAGTACGCGTCGGCGAGGTCGCATCGAGTCGAAATCGAGTCGAAGAGGAAGCGGGCGACCAGAGTGACACAGCCCGCCGGTGGCACGGGACGGTCCGCTGGGCCGAAGGCAGGCGGATCGCAGCGCCGGGACACGCAGCGCGGGAACCAGCACAGCCAGGGCCAGCACAGCCAGAACCAACAGCACCAGGACCAGCACCACCGACACACGCACCGCCAGGACCACCACCGCCTACCGGTGCTGCAGGGGGTGCTGCCCCTCGACAGGGCGCACCTGCCGGCCGACCTGCTGGCCGGCGTGACGCTCGCCGCCCTCGGCATCCCGGAGGTCCTCGGCTACGCCAAGATCGCGGGTATGCCGGTCGTCACCGGCCTCTACACGATCCTCCTGCCGATGGCGGTGTTCGCGCTGCTGGGCTCCTCGCGGCACCTCGTGGTCGGCGCCGACTCGGCCACGGCGGCCATCCTCGCAGCAGGTCTCGCGGGTGTGGGTGTGGCCACCGGCTCGAGCAGGTACGTCTCCCTCGCCGGCCTGGCGGCGCTGATCACCGGAGGTCTGCTGCTGCTGGCGAGGGTCGTCCGGCTCGGCTTCCTCGCGAACTTCCTCTCCCGCACGGTCCTGGTCGGGTTTCTCACCGGCGTGGGTGTCCAGGTCGCCGCCGGGCAGGTGGGCGAGATGCTCGGCGTGGACGGCGCAGGGCACGGGACGATCGGCAAGCTGACCGCCGTCGCCCGGCACATCAGCGGCACGAACGCCGCGACCGTCGTCGTGTCAGCCGCCGTCGTCGTCCTCGTCGTGGGCATGCGGTACGTGACGCGACGCGTGCCCGGGGCGCTGATCGCCGTGGTAGGGGGCATCGCCGTCGGCCGGTACGGACATCTGCAGGCGCACGGCGTCCGCATTCTCGGCCCGGTTCCGAAGGGCCTGCCCCACCTTGCGCTCCCCACTCTCAGCCTGACCGCGGCCACAGGCCTGGTGGGCACCGCCGTGTCGATGTTCGTCGTCGTCCTCGCGCAGAGCTCTGCCACCTCACGTGCCTACGCGGCACGCTATGGGGAGAGCTTCGACGAGAACACCGATCTCGTCGGTCTCGGCGCCGCGAACATCGCGGCCGCGGCCACGGGAACGTTCGTCGTCAACGGCAGCCCGACCAAGACCGAGATGGTGGACGGCGCGGGGGGCCGCAGCCAGGTGTCACAGCTGACGACGTCCCTCGTCGTCCTCGTCGTCCTGCTGTTCCTGACCGGGCCGCTGGCCTACCTGCCGCTCGCCGTTCTCGCCACGATCGTCTTCCTCATCGGGGTCGAGCTGGTCGCCGTCCGCAGCATGCGACAGATCCTTGCGGTGCGCCGAAGCGAGTTCGTCGTCGCGCTGCTCACCGCCGCTGCCGTCGTCCTCGTGGGTGTCGAGCAGGCGATCGTCTTCGCGATCCTCGCTTCGATCGTCGACCATCTCCGCCACAGCTACGACCCGCGCAGCACGGTTCTCGTGCCCACCGCCGAGGGCCACTGGAAGTCCGTCCCCGCGGGTCCCGGTCAACGGACGTCCGGGAGCCTGCTGATCTTCCGTTTCGGCTCCAGCCTCTACTACGCGAACGCCCACGAGCTGCTGCGCGACGTCAGACGGTTCGTGCAGGACGGTGAGACGCTCACCGTGTTCTGTCTGGACGCGGTGGCGGTCGGGGACGTCGACTTCACCGCGGGCGCGGCGCTGCGGCGCGTCCACGACACGCTGCACGGGGCCGGCGTCCGGCTCGTCTTCTCGGAGGTGGCGGAGCCGGTTCGCAAGGAGCTGGACCGCTACGGGATCACCGCGCTGGTCGGTGCCGACGCGTACTACCCGGCCCTGGCCGACGTCCTCGCAGCCTTCGCGCCGTCTCCACGCGTGGCGGACGAGGGCGCCTCGGCAGAAACCTGAGCGAGAGCGGCTTTCTCTGCGAAGTCCTTTGGCGCGTAACGGGAATGCCCGGAACCGGCGAGGGTAGTTCTCCGTTGGGAGTTCGATAGAGGAGGCAGCCATGGCAACGTCGAACGACAAGGCCAGCGAAACGAGCACCCAGGACAGGGCAGGCCAGACGGAGACCTCCGGCAGCGCCGGCACCCAGACCGGGACCGCGCAGGTCGAGGCTCGGGCCAGCGCCGGTGAGCAGACCGTCGGCCTTGGCGTCGGCATGAGGGCGCCCTTGCCGAGCAACGTCCAGGTGGACCCGAAGCGGCTGCTGTGGTTCGGCGGCCTCGTGGCGGTCGGGGCCCTCGGCGTCCTGGAGTGGCCGGTCGTCGCCGCCGTCGGCGTAGGCAGCTACGTCGCCGAGCAGTTCGCGAAGAGCGACCGGAAGCAGAGGACGCAGACGGCCTCCGCGCAGTAGCGGCGACGTCGCGGGAGGCAGCACGTGTTCGGTGCTGTCCTCGAGGCCTTGGTCGAGCCGTCTCGCCGGCTCGGCGTGCCGACCCTGCCGCGCCGCATCCTCGACCTCGCCGTCCCCCAGCGCGTGGGAGGCCGCCGGGCGTGGGTGAGCGAGGGCCGGGCGGTCATCGAGGTTCACCTCGACGGCGCGGACGGCGAGCGGGTCCGCCGCGTGGAGCAGGCGCTGGAGGCGTGCCCCGGCGTCGAGTGGGCCCGTGTCAACGGCCCGCTCGGCCGGGTCATCGCGGCGCTCGGGAGCGGGAGCCCTCCTCTCGCCGAGCTCGTGGACCTGGTCGAGCGGGCCGATGCTGCGACGGGTCACCGGGTCGGCCCGGACCTTCCCCTCGACCGGGGTCCGGAGCAGCGTGCCCTCGCCGCCCTCGTCGCCGACGGGCTCGGGCTCGCGCTCACCGGCATCGGCAGGGTCACCGGTCTCGGGGCGGTGCCGCTGGAGCTCGCCTCGGCGGTGACGGCCGTGGACACCGTGCCGCGGCTGCGCGCGCTCGCCGAGAGGCTGCTCGACCGGCCCGCCGCGGACATGACGATCGCCGTGGCGAACGCCGGCGCGCAGGGCCTCGCCCAGGGCGTCCTGGGGCTCGCGCTCGACGCCGCGTACCGGGTCCTGAGCCTCCGCGAGGCGAACGCGAACGCGACGGCGTGGCGGCAGCGGCAGAACCGGTACCTCGCGACGCCCGCGCGTGCGGCGGCGGCACCGGTCGCCGTGCGCCGGCCCACGCCGCTGCCTCCCGGCCCGATCGAGCAGTGGGGTGACCTCGCCGGCCTGCTCGGCGCGGTCACCTTCCCCGTGGCGCTCGCCGCCACGCACGACCCGCGGCAGGCGGCCGGACTCGCCCTTGCCTCGTTGCCCAAGTCCGCCCGGCTCGGCCGGGAGGGCTTCGCCACCTGGCTCGGGTACAGCCTTGCCCGCCGCGGGTCGGTGGTGCTCGAGCCGGCGGCGCTGCGGCGGCTCGACCGGACGAGCACCGTGGTCCTCGACTCCGCCGTCCTGCTGACCGGCGCCCATCTCCTGGGCACCGTGCTCGCCTTGCCCGGGGCGAGGGCGGACGAGGTCACCCGGCGGATCTACGGGATGTTCCACGGGGAGGACCCCTGGGTCGTGCGCCAGGACGGGGCGTGGCGGTTGGGTCCTGTCGACGAGCTCGCTCCTTCCGACCAGCTGGCTCCTCTCGACGAAGCCGGCGTCGCGTCGCGGCAGGCCGCGCGCGAGCGACAGCGGCTGGAGGCCGAGGCGGGCGTCGTCGTCCTCGGGCTCACCGAGAACGGCCGCCTGGTCGGCCTCGCAGCCGTGGTCCCCGAGCCGACGGAGTCGTGGGAGGCGCTCGCGGCCGCGTGTCACCGCGCCGGTCGCTCCCTCGTCGTCGCCGGCCCACCGCTGTCGACGTGGTCATCCGTGGCCGGGGCCGTGATGCCGGGCGGGGCGGACCTGCTGGCGACGGTTCGGGCGCTGCAGCGGGACGGCGGCGTGCTGCTCGTCTCGCGCGACGGGCGGGCGCTCGCGAACGCGGACATCGGGGTCGGCGTCGACACCGAGGACGGCGGTGCCCCCTGGGGGGCGCACGTGCTCGTCGGCGGCGACCTCGGCCACGTCGCCCTGCTGATCGACGCCTCCGCCGTCGCGGCAGCGGTGAGCAGGCGCAGCGTGACGCTCGCGCAGGCAGCCACCGGGATCGGAGGGCTCGCGGTCACGGCCAGCGCCCTGCGTCCTCCCACACCGAGGGCACTACTCGCCGTCAACATGGCGGCGGCGGCCGCCCTCGCCCACGGCGCGTGGGCCGCCCACCAGCTCACGCGGCGTCCGCTGGTCCCGCCCGTCTCCAAGGTCCCCTGGCATGCCATGCCGGTCGACCTCGTCCTGGACCGCGTGGGCACGCAGCCGTCCGGGCTGGACATGCCGGAGGCCCGCCGGCGCAGCCGCGGGGGCGACGGGGAGGCGGTCGGGCCCACCAGCCTGCTGTCCGCGGTGGCCGAGGAGCTGTCCAACCCCCTGACGCCGATCCTTGCGGCCGGGACCGCCCTGTCGGCGGCGGTCGGCTCCGTCGTCGACGCAGGTCTCGTCGCCGGAGCGGCCCTGGCAAGCGCACTCGTCGGCGGGCTGCAGCGGCGCGGCACGGACCGGGCGCTGGCGGACCTGCTCGCCCAGTCCGCGGTCACGGCTCGAGTCCGGAGGGACGGCGCGGTCGTCGCGCTGCCCGCCGACCAGCTCGTGCCGGGCGACATCCTGCTGCTCGCGCCCGGGGACGTCGTCCCCGCCGACTGCCGTGTCGTCGAGGCCGCCGACCTCGAGCTCGACGAGTCGTCACTGACCGGGGAGCCCTTCCCGGTGGTCAAGAGCACGGCCCCCAGCTCCGCCGCGGCCCTCGCCGAGCGCACGTCGATGGTCTACGAGGGGACGACGGTCGCTGCCGGCCGCGGTGTCGTCGCGGTGGTGGCGACGGGCACGTCGACCGAGTCCGGCCGGACCATCGCGGCGACGAGGGCCGGAGCCGGGGCGGGCGGGGTCGAGGCGCGGCTCGCGCAGATCACGCGGGTCACGGTCCCTCTCACGCTCTCGTCCGCCGTCGCGGTGGTCGGGGCAGGGTTGCTGCGGGGTCGGTCCATCGCCAGCACGGCAGGCGCGGCGGTGAGCCTCGCGGTCGCCGCGGTGCCCGAGGGGCTGCCGTTCCTCGTCAGCGCGGCGCAGCTGGCGGCCGCCCGCCGCCTGTCCGGACTGGGTGCGCTGGTCCGCAACCCGCGGACGATCGAGGCGCTCGGGCGGGCCGACGTCCTCTGCTTCGACAAGACCGGCACCCTGACCGAGGGCCGGATCGCTCTCGGCGCCGTCGCCGGCCCGGACGGCCCACCCGTCAGTCCCGACCGGCTGACGGCGACCCTGCGCCCGGTGCTCGCTGCCGGGCTTCGCGCAACCCCGGAGCCCGGTCCCGGACAGCACCTCGCCCACCTGACGGACCGGGCGGTGGCCGAGGGGGCCGCGCTGGCCGACGTCTCTCGCAAGAGCGGCCTCGGCACCTGGCACCGGGCCGCGGCGCTGCCTTTCGAGCCGTCCCGAGGGTTCCACGCCACCCTCGGACGCGCCGGACAGGTGGAGGTGCTCAGCGTCAAAGGCGCGCCCGAGATCGTCCTGCCCCGGTGCGCGGCGGTTGCCCGGGACGGCCGGCGGCTTCCGCTGGACCGGCGGGAGCGGCGGCGGCTGACCCGGCAGGTGGAGCAGCTGGCGGCGCTGGGCTACCGGGTGCTGGCCGTGGCCGAGCGGGTCGACGAGGCGTGGCCGACGACCGTCGTCGACGACGACGTCCGCGACCTCACGCTGCTCGGCTACCTCGCGCTCACGGACCCGGTGCGGACCGCGGCGAGGGCGTCGATCACGACGCTCCGGGACGCAGGTGTGCAGATCGTGATGATCACGGGCGACCACCCCAGCACCGCGGCCTCCATCGCGCGGCGGCTCGACCTGCTCGACGGCCGCGTGGTGGTCACCGGTCCCGAGCTCGACTCCCTCACCGACGAGGCGCTCGCCCGCAGGCTGCCGGACGTCGCGGTGGTCGCCCGGAGCACGCCTACGCACAAGGTCCGGGTCGTCCAGGCCTTCCAGCAGCTGGGCAGGACCGTCGCCATGCCCGGGGACGGTGCCAACGACGCTCCCGCCATCCGGCTCGCCGACGTCGGGATCGCGCTCGGACGACGCAGCACGCCCGCCGCCCGTGCCGCCGCCGACCTCGTGGTCACCGACGACCGCCTCGAGACGATCATCGCCGCGCTCGTCGAGGGGCGTGCGATGTGGGGCTCTGTGCGCAAAGCGCTGGGGATCCTGGTCGGCGGCAACCTGGGCGAGGTGGCGTTCACCGTGCTGGGCGCGCTCGCGACAGGCGCGTCACCGCTCAACGCGCGGCAGCTGCTGCTGGTCAACCTGCTCACCGACCTCGCCCCCGCCCTCGCGGTCGCGCTGCGGCCCCCGCAGGCCGCCTCTGTGGACACCCTGCTCACCGAGGGACCCGAGGCGTCGCTGGGCGCACCGCTCGTGCGGGACGTCAGCATCCGGGCTGCCGGGACGACGCTCGCGGCGACGACGGCGGCCCTGCTCGCCCGGGCGACCGGCAACGCGGCCGGGGCCGAGACGATCTCCCTGGTGGCGCTCGTCGCGGCACAGCTCGGCCAGACCCTCGTCGCGGGCGGGCCGAGCCGCGGCGTCCTGCTCGCGGGTCTGGGCTCGGTGGCGGTGCTCGGTCTGGTCGTCCAGGCCCCGGTCCTGAGCGCGTTCTTCGGCTCCACCCCGCTCGGCCTCGGCGGGCTGGCGATCGCCGCGCTGGCAGCCGGAGGAGCGACGGCCCTGAGCTCCGGTCCCCAGCTCTCCCGGTTCGCGGCCCTCTCGGCGCCGCTCGCTCGTGAGATCGGCATCGCCCCCGTCCGCTCGCTCCCGCCGGCACCGGCCCGAGCGGCCGCCTAGCCGGCACACGCCGTCCCCTTCGGAGACGGCACGGCCAAACCACCTTCTGGAAGGAGAGACCGATGAGCGGCCCCGAGACCGGGATCAGCATCACCGTAGGACCGGTCGAGATCGACGTGCCGCAGTCCCTGGGGTACTACGCCGGGCTCGGCGCCGCCGTGGCCTTCGGTGTGCTGGACCCGCCGGTCGCGCTGTTCATCGCCACCATCCCGGTGTTCAAGATGCTCGGCGACGAAGGCAACCCCCAGCCGGTCCGCTTCGTCGGACAGCTGCTCCAGGGAGCAGGCAAGCCCGTCGGCAGCGACGGCCAGGGCACCGTGAGGCTGGTCGAACCGCGTCGGGCACGGGAGGGCGTCGGCCGCGCGGTGCGTGGGATCACGCAGACCGCTCTCACCCCGGTTCTCACTCCCGTCCGCGCCTGAGCCGCTCGCGCATGCCATGCTGCCGAGCGTGGCTGCACCCGTGAGGCTGCCGCCCCTGGTCGAGCCGGGGGAGGAGCTGACGACCGAGGAGGTCCGGCGCTACTCCCGCCACCTGCTGCTGCCCGACATCGGCATGGTCGGCCAGCGCCGGCTCAAGAACGCCAAGGTCCTGGTGGTCGGCGCGGGCGGCCTCGGGTCCCCGGCGATCACCTACCTGGCCGCGGCCGGCGTCGGCACGATCGGGATCGTGGACGACGACGTCGTCGAGGAGTCCAACCTGCAGCGCCAGGTGGTGCATCGCACCGCCGACGTCGGGCGAGCGAAGGTCGAGAGCGCGGCGGACGCCGTGGCCGCGCTCAACCCGCTCGTGACGGTCCGGCAGCACGCCCTCCGCCTCACCAGCGCCAACGCCGTCGAGGTCGTCGGGCAGTACGACCTCGTGCTGGACGGCGCCGACAACTTCGCGACGCGCTACCTCGTGAGCGACGCCTGCGAGGTGCTCGGCGTCCCCGAGGTGTGGGCGTCGGTGTTCCGCTTCGACGCGCAGGTGAGCCTCTTCTGGGCGGGGCACGGGCCGACGTACCGGGACCTGTTCCCCGAGCCACCGCCTCCCGGCTCGGTGCCGTCCTGCGCGGAGGGCGGCGTCCTCGGCGCCATGGTCGCCTGTGTCGGTTCCGTGATGGCGACCGAGGCAGTCAAGCTCGTCGTCGGTTCGGGCGAGCCGCTGCTCGGACGGCTGCTCGTCCTCGACGCCCTGTCGATGACCTGGCGGCAGCTTCGGATCCGGCCGCTGCCCGACCGCGCGCCGGTCCGCGAGGTGACGGACGTCGAGGCCTGGTGCTCGGCCGTCTCGGGGCCGGAGCCTGAGGCGTCCGCCGCCTTGTCGGAGGTCGGGGCTCCCGAGCTGGCCGACCTGCTGCGGGCCCGTCAGCGGGGCGAGGCCGACTTCGTGCTCGTCGACGTGCGTGGCGACGCGGAGCGGGCGGTCGTCAGCGTCCCCGGCGCCGTCGCCGTCCCCCTCGACGACATCCTGGCCGGGGACGTCGAGCAGCTGCTCCCGCTGGACCGCCGCGTGATCCTGCACTGCAAGAGCGGTGCTCGCTCCGCCCGTGCCCTGCAGGCCCTGCAGTCGGCGGGCTTCACGAACGCCGCCCACCTGCGCGGCGGCGTGCTGGCGTGGGTCGAGGAGGTGGACCCGACCCTGCCGCGGTACTGAACGGCCCACCCACTTGCGCAGCGCGATCGCGCCCACCCTGGGGCTCAGGAGAAGCCGCTCAGGACGCCTGGTCGCTGCTCGTGCCCACCCGCACGTCGCCGACGGACGACGTCACCCGGATGTGATGGGCGGACGCCGAGCTGACCGGGACGGTGGTGTGTGTCTCACCCATGCTCGTCTGCGCCTGGACGTCGTAGGACGTGCCGTCGTCGGGGACGACGAGCAGGACGTCTCCGACCGAGGTCGTGACGGCCACCGAGTCGGCCGGGCTGGCCAGCGTGATCGAGACCTCGCCGACCGACGACGTCGCGCGGACCCGCGACGCCCGAAGCTGGTCCGCCGCGAGCCGGCCCGTCGAGGTCTCCATCGTCACGGAGGGGTAGGCCCCGCGGACGGACACCTCGCCGACCGACGAGGACGTCTCCAGGTGCATGCCCTCGGGGACCCGCAGGACCATCTGGGTGGAGCAGTCCCCGAACCAGTGCCGCGCGCAGGACGCCTCGAGGTGCAGCGTGTCGCCGACCCGACGCTCCTCGAAGCGAGGCAGGCGCCAGGCGCCCTCCCGATGGAGCTGCACCTCCACCCTGTCGCTCGCCGTGCTCGGCTCGACGGAGAGGCTCCCGACATCCGTGCTCGCGACGAGGGTCTGGACGCCGGCAGAGGCGACCGTGAGGCGCTCGGTGCGCTCCGCGCGAGCCAGCTTCGTCGCCACGGCGTACGCACCGCCGAGGACGAGGACGGTGACGAGGAGGCCACCGAGGATGCGGACGGGTGCCTTGACGGCCATGGGTGTGCTCATGACTCCCCCTGTGCGGCGTGCTCGAGGTAACGCAGGACGGCGAGGACGCGCCGGTGGTCGTGCTCGGTGGGAGGCAGGTCGAGCTTCGCGAAGATGCTCGACACGTGCTTCTCGACGGCGCCCTCGGTGACGAACAGGGCGGACGCGATCGCGGTGTTGGTGCGCCCCTCGGCCATGAGCTTCAGGACCTCGGTCTCACGGGGCGTGAGGCGCTCGAGGGGATCGGTGCGGCGAGCCCGGCTCAGCAGCTGGGAGACCACCTCCGGGTCCAGGGCGGTGCCGCCCGAGGCGACGCGCTGCAGCGACTCGGTGAACTCGCCGACGTCGGCGACGCGGTCCTTCAGCAGGTAACCGACGCCGCGTGTCCGGCCGGCGACGAGGTCCGTCGCGTAGTTCTCCTCGACGTACTGGCTGAGGACGAGCACCGCGACGTCCGGGTGCTGCTCTCGCACGACGAGGGCGGCGCGGACGCCCTCGTCGGTGAACGTCGGCGGCATCCGCACGTCGACGACCACGAGGTCTGGCCGGTGCTCCGACACCGACCGCAGGAACGACTCCGCGTCCCCGCACGCGTCCACGACGTCGAAGCCGGCGTCGCCGAGCAGCCGCATCAGCCCCTCGCGCAGCAGCACCGAGTCCTCCGCGAGGACGACGCGGAGCGGCCGCGTCGAGCCGGCGGGAGTGCTGGTCATGAGGTGCTCCTCGTGTCGTCGCGGTGCTGGGTGTCGTCGGGGTGCTGGGCGTCGTCGGGGCGCTGGGCGTCGTCGGCGCGCTGGGCGTCGTCCACGTGCCGGCGCGGCGCGACAGGCGACGGTCTCGGGGCCGCCGGCACCCACGGCAGCCAGACCGTGATGTGCGTCGGGCCTCCGCGCGGCGAGTCCACGGACAGCCGGCCGTCCACGGCCGCGACCCGGTGCTGCAGGCCGATCAGGCCCGTGCCCCCGCCGAGGCGGGCGCCGCCCGCGCCGTTGTCGCTCACCGTCACGACGAGACCGCCTCCTTCGGCGCGGACCCGCACGTCGGCCCGCGAGGCTCGCGAGTGCTTCGCCACGTTGGTCAGCGCCTCCGAGACGCTGAAGTACGCGATGGCCTCGAGGGTCGGCGACGGCCGGGCCGGCAGTGCGACGGCCACCCCCACGGGGATCGGCGAGCGCGCGGCGAGCGCCGAGAGCGCGGCGTCGAGGCCTCGGTCGGTCAGGACGGGTGGGTGGATGCCCCGTGCGACCTGGCGCATCTCCGTGATGGCCTCCTTCGAGGCCTGGTGCGCCTTGTCGATCAGCTGCCGCGCGCCGTCCGGGTCGGTATCCATCCGCTGGCGCGCCATCCCGAGGTCCATCGCGATGGCCACGAGGCGCTGCTGCGGGCCGTCGTGCAGGTCGCGCTCGATCCGGCGGCGCTCGAGCTCGACGGAGTCGAGGGTCCGCTCGCGCGTCTCGGTCAGCGCGACCACCCGCTGGGACAGGGCGTTCACCTGCTCGCTCTGCTCGGACCCGAGCAGGATCCGGACGAGGCCGACGTCCACCCTCGCGAGGGCGTAGCTGACCAGGGGGACGACGGCGAGCAGCACCAGCCAGCCCGAGACCGAGAGCCACACGAGGGCGGAGCCTGCGAAGTCGATCCCGAACGGCAGCGCGAGGACGTCGTTCGACGGCAGCGCCCACGCGTACGCGGGGAGCAGCGCCGCGGCGACCGCCGCCGAGGCGCCGGCGAGCACCGCCGTGCCGGCGAGCAGCCCCCACAGCGACACGAGAAAGAGGTAGAGCAAGGACTTCCACGGCCGGCCGTTGAAGACGAACCGCCGCCACACGGACGTCGTGCCCGGGGGCGGGAGCGGGGCGGGCACGTCCACCCCGACGAACGCGGCGAGCCGTGCGCGCTCGAACGCGGCCAGGGCGAACGCGACCACCGCGGCGAGGGCGAGCAGCAGCAGGCCGACACCGAGGACGGGGGTCAGGGCCACGCCGAGGACGGCCAGCCCGACCACCATGAGGTACACGACGCCCCCGAGCAGCAGGTCGAGCACCAGCTGCGCGAAGGCGCCGCAGCCGTAGGCGTAGCGCATGAGGAGCGGGGGCGGGGACGACGGCGTGTCCGCCGTCTCGCGCCGGATGGCTGTATCGGCAGGTGCCTGTGGCGGCGGGGGCAAGGAGCCGGGCCCGTCTGCTGGGCGCGGGAGGGTCGAGGAGCTCACATCGGCAACCGTAGGTGGAGGCGCCGACGGCTCCGATCCGGCGACCTGCCGAGGTCGTTCGGGGGTTCTCCCCACCTGAGAGGGGGGCTGCCTACAGTGGGCCGATGGCACCGACACCCTCGCCTCCGCCGTCGTCGCGTACGTCGGCTCCCGCCTCCGCGACCGACCACCCCGGCACCGGAGAGCACTCCCCGGGTACCGGCGCGGTCGAGCAGGTGGTGCTGCTGGGGGACGACGCCCAGCCCGTCGGGGTCGCCGACAAGGCGACGGTGCACGGCACCGACACCCCGCTGCACCTCGCCTTCTCGTGCTACATCAGCGACAGCAGCGGGCGCGTGCTCGTGACCCGCCGCGCCCTCGCCAAGAAGACCTGGCCGGGCGTGTGGACCAACGCCTGCTGCGGGCACCCGGGGCCGGGCGAGCGGATCGAGGACGCCGTGCGGCGCCGGGCGCGGCAGGAGCTCGGCCTGGAGCTGGGGGACGTCGTCCCCGTGCTGCCGGAGTTCCGGTACCGCGCCACCGACGCCGGCGGCGTGGTGGAGAACGAGGTGTGTCCCGTCTTCGCCGCCCCCGCCGACGGGACGGTGGACCCGGACGGCTCCGAGGTCGAGGAGTACGCCTGGGCGGCGTGGGACGACCTCGTCGCGACCTCGCGGACCGCCCCGTGGGCGCTCAGTCCCTGGTCGGTGCTCCAGCTGGAGGCGCTGGCGACGCAGGGCTGGCGACCTGGGGCGGCCGCCGCAGGGGCGTGACCGGGCGGACGTCCCGCCCCGGCCCCCCGCCGCCGCCCTCCTTCGACGACCTCGCGGAGGCGGTGCTGGACGTCGTCTCGCGCATCCCGCCGGGCCGCGTCCTCAGCTACGGCGACGTGGCCGAGTACCTCGGCGAGGCGGGGCCGCGGACGGTGGGTCGGGTGATGTCGACGCGAGGCTCCGGTGTGCCGTGGTGGCGGGTGCTGCGCGCGGACGGGTCCGTCGTCCCGGAGCTGCGCGAGCGAGCCTTCGCCCACTACCGGGAGGAAGGCACGCCGCTGCGGTCGGACGGCGAGCGGGTGGACATGCGCCGCGCGAGGTGGAGCGGCTGAGCGCTGGTCGCCGGCCGTCGAGGTGACGGCGGCCCGGGGCGGCGGCAGGCTCCGCGCCAGAGCACTGTCGGACCCCTGTGGTGGACTCCGACCGTGACATCGCTCGCCCGCTCCACCCGTCCCGGCTCCGGGGATCGGAACGACGTCGGAGACCCCGCGGTCCCGCGGCTCGTGCGGTCCTCCCGGCCGTTCCGACCCGTCGACCTCGACCCGACACAACAGCGCGTCGTGGCGCTCCGGCGGGGGACCGGACCCGTCGTCGTGCTGGGGGCCCCCGGTACCGGCAAGACCTCGGTCCTCGTCGAGTCGGTGGTCGCACGCGTGAGCCGCGACGGCGTCGACCCCAGCCGCCTGCTCGTCCTCTGCGCCTCCCGCCGGGCCGCAGCCGAGCTGCGCGACCGGGTGACCTCCCGGCTGGAGCGCACCGTGGTGGAGCCGCTCTCGAGGACCCCTCACTCGTACGCCTTCTCGCTGCTCAGCAGGGCCGCTGTCTCGATGGGCGAGCCGGCGCCCCGGCTGATGTCCGGTCCGGAGCAGGACCGCATGCTGGCGGACCTGCTCTCGGGCCACGCCGACGGCGTAGGCCGTCGCCCCGACTGGCCGGCGTCCGTGCTGCCCGCGCTCGGGCTTCGCGGCTTCCGCGACGAGCTGCGGGACCTGTTGATGCGCGCCCTGGAGCACGGGCTCGGTCCTCGGGACCTGGCCGAGCTGGGACGGCGACACGCGCGGCCCGAGTGGGTGGCGGCGTCCGTCGTGCTTCGCGAGTACCTGGAGGTGACCGCTCTCGCGACCCCCGGCGCCTACGACCCGGCGGCGATCCTCGGGACGGCGGCGGACGTGCTGGAGGCCGACGACGAGCTGCTGCGGGCCGAGCGGGAGCGCTGGGAGCTCGTCGCCGTCGACGACCACCACGAGTCCGGTCAGGCGGTCGCGCGGCTGCTCGACCTCCTCGTCGGCGGCGGCAAGGACCTGCTCGTGACCGGCGACCCCGACTCCAGCACGCAGACCTTCCGGGGTGCCGACCCCGGCCTCGTCGTGGCCGCCGCGGACCGTTACCGCCGCTCCGACGGGGCGCCGGCCGTCGTCGTCCGCCTGGGGATGCGGTGGCGGGCGAGCGCGCAGGTCGAGCGCGTCACGCGTCGTGTCGCCGAGACTGTCGGCGCGCTCGGCGAGGTGGGGCACCGGGCCGCACGGCCGGCCGGTTCGGCCGGTTCGGCCGGTTCAGCCGGTTCAGCCGGGTCGGCCGGGTCGGCCGGGGACGGACGTCGGGACGGCGGACCTGCGGAAGACGGCGACGTCACGTCGGCGGTGCTGCGGTCGGCCAGCCAGGAGGCGTCCTACGTCGCCGCGGTGATCCGACACGCCCACCTGATCGAGGGCATGCCCTGGTCGCAGATGGCCGTGCTCGTCCGCACGACCGGACGCACCCGAGCCCTGCGTCGCGCCCTGGCCGCCGCCGGGGTCCCGCTGACACTGCCTCCGGCGGACGTGCCCCTGCGCGACGAGGCCGCCGTCCGGCCTCTCCGGCTCGCGCTGCGAACGGCACTGGACCCGTCGGCGCTGGACGCGGACAGCGCCGTCGACCTGCTGTCCTCGCCGCTCGGCGGCGGGGACGCGCTCGCCGTCAGGCGGTTGCGCCAGGCGCTGCGTGCCCGGGACCGGGCGACGGCCGGAGCAAGGTCGAGCGACGCCCTGCTCGTCGAGGCGCTGGGCGACGCGCGCCGGCTCGAGCCGCTCCCTCCGGCGACACGGCAGCCGGCGGCCCGCGTCGCCGGCGTCATCGCCGCGGCACGGGAGGCGGCCGTGCAGCCGGCGGCGACCGGGGAGAGCGTGCTGTGGGCCCTGTGGTCGGCCACCGGCCTGGCCGAGACGTGGCGGCGCCAGGCGCTCGCCGGCGGCGCCACCGGCCGGCGGGCGGACCGCAACCTGGACGCTGTGGTCGCCCTGTTCGACGCGGCGGCGCGCTTCGCGGACCGGCTGCCGGCCGCGGGACCGCAGGGGTTCCTCGAGCACCTGGAGGCCCAGGACGTGCCGGCGGACACGCTCGCCGAGGCCGCACCCGACGGCGAGGCGGTCTGCCTCCTGACTCCCCAGACCGCAGCGGGCCGGGAGTGGGACCTCGTCGTGCTCGTCGGCCTGCAGGAGGGGGTGTGGCCCGACCTGCGCCTTCGGGGGTCCCTGCTCGGGGCTTCGGCGCTGGCGGACCTGCTGACCGGTCGAGGTGTGGCCGCCGGCGCTCTCGCCGGGGCTCGTCGCCAGGTGCTCGCGGACGAGCGCCGCCTGCTCCACGTGGCCGTCAGCCGCGCGCGACACCGGCTCGTCGCCACCGCCGTGCGGAACGCGGACGAGCTGCCGTCGTCCTTCCTCGACCTCGTCGACCCGCTGCCGGACGACGGCAGCGGTCACGGCGGCGACGGGGAGCGGCGCTTCGCACACGTCCCCCGGATGGTGAGCCTGCCCGCTCTCGTCGCCGAGCTGAGACAGGTCCTTCTGACTGCGGAAGGGGTGGCAGACGCAACCGGCCGGCCCGTCACCGCTTCCCGACGGGCGGAGGCCGCTCGGCAGCTCGCGCGCCTCGCTGCCGCCGGAGTTCCCGGAGCCCATCCCGACGACTGGTACGGCCTGCCCGGCATCTCCGACGCCGGCCCGCTCCGGGAGGAGGAGGCTCCCGTGCGCGTCTCCCCGTCCAGGGTGGAGGCGTTCGGCCGCTGCCCCCTGCGCTGGCTGCTCGAGGCGTCGGGAGGCACGCCCGGCGACAGCACCGCCCAGACGGTCGGCAACCTCGTGCACGAGATCGCCGCCGAGGCCCCGTCGGGAACCGTGGAGCAGCTGACCGAGAAGCTGGAGCAGCGGTGGCACCGCCTCGGCCTGCCGGACACGTGGGTGAGCGCCCGCGAACGGGCCCGGGCCGAGGCGATGCTGCGGCGGCTGGCCGCGTACATCGCGGCCAACACGAGGCATCTCGTGGCCGTCGAGCAGGACTTCTCGGTCGACCTCGGCCGGGCGGAGCTTCGCGGCCGCGTCGACCGGCTGGAGCGGGACGCCGACGGCCGCCTCGTCGTCGTCGACCTGAAGACCGGGTCGACGAGGCCGACCAAGGGGGAGGTCGCCGAGCACGCGCAGCTGGGCACCTACCAGGCGGCGGTCGAGGCCGGAGCCTTCCGGCAGTCCGGAACGGAAAGCGGCGGCGCCGCCCTCGTGCAGGTCGGCGGCACCAGCAAGAGGTACGGCGAGCAGCGACAGGAGGCCCTGTCCAGCAGCGACGACCCAGGGTGGGCGCTGCGCCGAGTCCTGGAGGTGGCGGACGGGATGGCGGGTGCGGCGTTCGAGGCCGTGGCGGGAGACCTCTGCAGGACGTGCCCGGTGCAGGCTGTCTGTCCGCTGCAGCCGACGGGTCGGCAGGTGGGGGAGCAGTGAGCGCGACGGAGCAGGTCCTGCCGCGGGCGTCGGCGCCGGGAGGCCCGCAGGCGCAGCGCTCCCCGCTCAGCGCGGCAGACATCGCAGCCCGGCTCGGCCAGCATCCCCCCACCCACGAGCAAGCGCGGGTGATCGAGGCCCCGATGGGTCCGCTGCTCGTGGTGGCGGGAGCCGGTTCGGGAAAGACCGAGACGATGGCGGCTCGCGTCGTCTGGCTCGTCGCCACGGGGCTCGTCGCGGCGGACCGGGTGCTGGGGCTCACGTTCACGCGCAAGGCCGCGGGCGAGCTCGCGGACCGTGTGCGGTCCCGCCTGCGGCAGCTGCGTGCCGTGGGAGGACTGCCGTGGCTGCAGGACGGCACGGGGGAGCCGGGCGAGCCGACGGTGGCGACCTACCACTCGTACGCGGCGTCCCTCGTCGCCGACCACGGCCTGCGGCTCGGCGTCGAGCCCGGCTCACGCCTCCTCGGGGAGGCGGCGAGCTGGCAGCTGGCGCAGCAGGTCGTGGAGGGATGGGGACCCGAGCTCGTCGCGGCCGGGAGGGCGCCGTCCACCGTCGTGGAGGGCCTCGTCGCCCTGTCCGCGGAGTGCGCCGAGCACCTCGCGGACCCGCAGCAGCTGGGGAGGTACCTGGACCGGGTCCTGGCAGCCGCGGCGGCGCTTCCGAAGGACGACCGCGGCGGGGACGCCTGCCCGCCGCGGCCCAACAGCGCGGGCGGCAAGGTGGTCGCCGCCCTCGCGGCGCGTCGGCGCCTCGTCCCCCTGCTCCTGGAGTACACGCGCCGCAAGCGCGAGCTGGAGGCCCTCGACTTCGGCGACCAGGTGGCGTTGGCCGCCCGGCTGGCGCGCGACGTCCCCGCGGTCGCGGCGGCCGAGCGCGCCCGCTTCGACGTCGTGCTCCTCGACGAGTACCAGGACACGAGCCACGCCCAGCTCGAGCTCCTCCGGTACCTGTTCGGGGGCGGCCACTCGGTGACGGCGGTAGGGGACCCGCACCAGTCGATCTACGGCTGGCGGGGTGCGAGCGCGGGCAACCTCGACCGCTTCCGCACCGACTTCCCTGCGCAGAACGGGACGCCTGCCGACGTGGCCTGGCTCAGCACGTCGTGGCGGAACGACGACGCGGTCCTCGACGTGGCGAACGTGCTGGCCGCGCCGCTGCACCGCGCCTCGACGGTCGGCGTCCGACCGCTGTCGGCTCGGCCGAGGTCCGGACCGGGCCGGGTGGCGGTCCGCTGGTTCCAGAGGGTGGACGACGAGGCGGACGCGGTCGCGGACGAGCTCGCCGACCGGTGGCGGGCGGAGGACGAGGACGTCATTCGGGGCAAGCCGCGCTCCACCATGGCCGTGCTCTGCCGGAAGCGCTCGCAGATGGCGGGTCTGGAGGAGGCGCTCCGGGCGCGCGGGCTCCCGGTCGAGGTCGTGGGTCTCGGCGGCCTGCTCGAGCGGCCCGAGGTCGTCGACGTCGTGTCGGTGCTGCAGGTCCTGCACGACCCCACACGCGGTGACGCGGTGGTGCGGCTGCTCACCGGCCCGAGGTGGCGGATCGGCCCCCGCGACCTGGAGACGCTGGGGGAGTGGGCCCGCCGCGTGCAGGCAGCGCGCGACCCGGCGAGGCGGGCGGGAGCGGGTGACCGGTCGCCGGCAGAGGGGGACGTCGTCGCGGAGGGGGAGGGCCCCGGACAGGGGGAGGGCCCCGGACAGGGGGAGGGTCCCGGACAGGGGGAGGGTCCCGGACAGGGGGAGGGTCCCGGACAGGGGGAGGGTCCCGGACAGGGGGATGTCACCGCAGCGCGCGACGTCGCCGCGCCGCGGGACGTCGTAGACGAGCGCAGCATCGTCGACGCCCTCGACGCCCTTCCTCCGACGTCCTGGCGAGGCCCGCACGGCCGCGGCTTCTCCCAAGCGGGCCACGCCCGGCTGTCCGCTCTCTCCCGGGAGCTGTCCCGGTTGCGGCGGCGCAGCGGTCTGCCGCTCCCGGAGCTGGTCACCGAGGTGGAACGGGCACTGCTGCTGGACGTCGAGCTGGCGGCCGTACCCGGCACCTCGCCGTCCGCAGCCCGGGCGCAGCTGGACGCGTTCACCGACGTCGCCGCGTCGTTCGCGGAGTCGGCCGAGCGGCCGACCCTGGGGGCATTCCTCTCGTGGCTCGCGGCGGCTGCGGTCCGCGAGCGGGGCCTGCCCCAGGCGGAGGAGGTGGAGGACACCGCGCTCGCGACCGACGGGGTCGAGCCGAGCCGTATGGCCGTCCAGCTGCTCACCGTGCACGCCGCCAAGGGCCTGGAGTGGGACGTCGTCGCCGTGCCGGGGCTGGTCGAGGGCAGCTTCCCGGCCGGCACGACCTCCGGTGGCGAGGACACCGCGGCCGGGTGGCTGTCCGGCATCGGGACCCTGCCGTACGACCTTCGGGGGGACGCGTCGTCGCTGCCGGTGTTCGGCTGGCGCTCGGTCACCTCCCTCAAGCACCTGGACAACGCGGTGCAGGAGTTCAAGCTCGCCTGCGGACGGCACGAGGCGGCCGAGGAGCGCCGGCTCGCGTACGTCGCCGGAACGCGCGCCCGACACGTTCTCCTGCTGTCGGGTGCCTGGTGGCAGGACGGCAAGCAGCCCCGCGTGCCCTCCCGGTTCCTGCTCGAGGTCGCCGCCGCCTTCGGGGCGGACACCCGTGTGCTCGTCGCCGGCCTCGGCGAGAAGGACCTCGCCGCCGGCCCGAAGGACGCCGCGAACCCCCGGCTGCTCGCGCCACGCCGCGCGTCGTGGCCGTACGACCCGCTGGGGGCGCGTCGTCCGGCCGTGGAGCAGGCAGCGAGCCACGTCCTCGCCGAGCTGGACCGGCTGACGGCCGACGCCGGGACTCGTCCGGGCGACGTCGTCCGGCCGCCGCTTGCCGCGGGCGCGGGCCCCGGCCTCCACGACGACGCAGGCAGCGGCGGGCCGGACGAATGGTCGACCGAGGTCGACCGGCTGCTGGCCGAGCGCGACGCGAGCGGCGTCCCTTCGCGGGACGTCGGCGTGCCGGCCCACCTATCGGCCTCACGGTTCGTCCAGCTCGTGGCCGACCCGGCCGCGCTGGCCGAGCACATCCGCCGGCCCCTGCCTCCCGAGCCCAGGGCGGAGACCCGCCGCGGGACCGCCTTCCACGCCTGGCTGGAGCAGCGCTTCCGCGCCGAGACGCTGGTCGACCTCGCCGACCTGCCCGGCGCCTCCGACGAGGCCGTCGGGGGGGACGCGGCCCTCGCACCCCTGCAGGAGGCGTTCCTGCGGTCGGAGTGGGCGACCCGCTCGCCGGTGGCGGTGGAGGTCGCGGTCGAGACGCCGGTCGCCGGCGTCATCGTCCGCGCCCGCATCGACGCCGTCTTCGCCCGGGACGACGGAGGGTACGACGTCGTGGACTGGAAGACCGGGGCACGGCCGACGGGCAGCCGGGCAGCAGCGGCCGGGGCCCAGCTTGCGGTGTACCGGCTCGCCTGGGCGCGGCTGCACCAGGTACCGCTGGAGAAGGTGGGAGCGGCCTTCTTCTACGCCTCGACGGGGGAGACGGTCAGGCCCGTCGATCCCCTGGACGAGGCCGGGCTGGAGGCAGTCCTCACGGCGTTTCCGCGGGCTTCTGCCCGGGAACCCGGCCGGTCAGCCCGGCCAGGTGCCGGGACGCCGTCCGGTCGAGAAGGCGGCGCGCATCCTCGATCGACGCGGACGACGGCACCGCCTCGCCCGGGTGGGCAGCCGTGACGAGGGCCGAGCGCAGCTGCGCGTCCTCCCCGATCCGGTACGTCAGCTCGCTGACGGCGAGCGGAGGGAGGCGGTCGACCGCCTCCGCTCCCACCTGGAGCAGGTCGGCCACCACCGACCGCACCTGCGCGGGCTCCAGGTCGGCGAGGACGCCGCCCAGCCGGGCGACGCCGTCCTCGGCCGGAGCAGGGGCAGGTGTCGCGGCCGGGGACAGCTCGGCCAGCTCGGGCAGGTCGGGCAGACCTGCTCGGAGCAGGCCTTCCGCATCGACGATGCCCGGCCCGAACCCGGAGGCCCAGCCGTGCTCGTCCCACCCGGGGGGGACCCAGTGGCCGCGCGAGCGCAGCAACGCGAGGAACGCGGCCTGCACGTTCGACCGGCCGTACCGTTCGACGACCCGGTCGTGGCCGTGGTGGGCGACCCACAGCGCGGCGACGCCCGCGAGAGTCGCGACCGCGAACGAGGTCCCCAAGTGCGGTCCCGAGAAGAACTTGGGCGGACGGCGCAGGGAGTCGACGCCGGCCGCCCACACGCCCGCACCCGGCGCCGAGATGTCCACCTCCCGGCCGTGGGAGGAGCCCCACCAGGGCTCGTTCGCCGGCGTGGTAGCCGCCACCGCGAGGCAGTCCCCGTACACCGCGGGCGCGACGACCACGCCGACGAAGTTGCCCGCCGCGGCCATCACGATGACGCCGTCCAGCACCGCCTCGCGGATCGCCTCCTTGAGCCCGAAGAAGCCCCTGCCGCCGAGCGACATGGTGATGACGTGGCAGCCCCGCTCGTGCGCGACACGCACGGCCCGCGCCACGTGGCTGTCGAGCACCAGGACCACGCTGCGGATCGCGCGGATCGGCACGACCAGCGCCTCCGGTGCGCTCCCGGTGACCTGTCCGGGTGGCCGGCTGGCCACGACGCTCGCGGTCTCCGTCCCGTGTCCCGGGGTGTCGAGCAGCATCAGCGGACGGCGCTGGAGGGGGTCCCGGGCGTCGTGGTCGTCGTCCAGCACGTTCCAGTCGAGCAACAGGTCGAGCTCTCCGGCGAGCTCGGGATGGTCGGTGTACCCGGTGTCGACCGAGGCGACGAGCACACCCTTGCCGCGGGCATGGCCGCCCGGCGGGCTCGGCACGTCCCAGGCCTGCGGTGCACGGACGGCCCTCAGCGACCAGAGCGGGTCCTCGGAGCCCGGTGGGGCCGGCCAGCCCTCGACGCCGGCGGGGACCGCGTCGACCCCGTACGACGTGGAGGGCAGGTCCGGCTCCACCTCTGCCGGCGGCACACCCGGCGCGGGCGCCGGCAGCGCCTGCAGCAGGCGCGCGGCGAGGTCGTACGCGACCCGGCTCGTGTCGTACGCCGGCACGGCCGGGGCCGCGCCGGCGACCACCCAGCAGCGTGCGAGCGGCCCGGTGGTCCCGACCGGGAAGAGTGGCTCGACCGACCACGGCTGGCCGACCTCGTCGACCTCGCCGAGCGACTGCGAGACCGCGTGCCCCAGCGCGGCGGCGATGTCGTCGTCCGGGCCGGGCCACCGCACGAGCAGCCGGACGCTACCGATGGACGGGTCTGGCACCTCTGCCTCCTGGTTGCTGCTCTGGTCTCCTCGCGAACGCCCTCGATACGCAGACTGTGCCCCGCCTGTCGGTGCAGGCTCAGTCCGGGTGCGGCGCGGCGTCTCGTCGGCCCCGCAGGGCCGCCGCCGCGGACGCCACCACGACGAGGCAGATCGCGAACCACTGCCGCGCCACGAGCTGCTCCCCGATCACGAGGCGGCCCGCGAGCGCGGCCATCGCCGGTTCGAGACTCATCAGCACGCCGAACACGGCGGTCGGGACCCGCCGCAGCGCCTCGAGCTCGAGCGAGTACGGGATGGCCGACGACAGCAGGGCGACGAGGGCAGAGCCTCCGACCAGGCCGAGCGTCACCGTGCCCCACAGCGAGACCAGACCGACCGGCGTCGTCACCAGGCTGGCGACGATGAGCGCGACGGCCAGCCCCGAGCTGCCCGGGATCCGGGCGCCGACGTGTGCGCTGAGCAGGATGTAGCCGGCCCAGAAGGACCCGGCGAGCAGGGCGAACAGCACGCCGACGACGTCGACGTGACCCGTGCCCCCGCGGGTCAGCAGCGCGATGCCGAGCGCCGCGACGCCGGCGACGGCGAAGTCCGCCCTTCGCCGGGACTGCGCGATGGCCACGCCGAGTGGACCGACGAACTCGAACGTGACGGCGATCCCCAGGGGGATGCGGTCGATGGCCTCGTAGAACGACCAGTTCATCGCGGCGAGGCAGACCCCGAACGCGACGACGCTGCGGGTCGCGAGGTGCCGCAGCGACGGCCGTGCGAGCACGACGACGAGTGGGGTCGCGATGGCGAGCCGGAGGAAGACGACGCCGCCGGGGCCGGCGATCGCGAACAGGCCCTTCGCGAACGCGGCGCCGATCTGCACGCTCACGATGCCGCCGAGCACCATGAGGACGCCCTCGTGGTGCCGGCGCGCCTGGCCCCGGCTCAGAGGCGTTCCTCGCCGACGTCCGCGGCGAGGTCGCGCAGCATCTGCGCGGCGTCGTCGACGACAGCCGCGTCGTCCAGCCTGACGCCGTGCAGCAGCCACCGCGCGAGGGCCAGCTCGCCGGCGAGCCGTGCCCGGAAGGCGAGATGCCGGTCGGGGGGGTCGGCGCGGGTGATCGCGTACGACTCCAGCACGGAGTCCAGGGCCGCCTCGTCGGCGCCCACGGCGACCCAGGCGAGGTCGTCCGCCGGGTCGGCGACCCGCGCCTTCGACCAGCTCAGCATCCCGGCCACGTCGCCGTCGGTGACCAGGACGTGCTCGGCCACGAGGTCGCCGTGGACCAGGCACGGCTGGAACTTCCAGCGGCCGACGTCCTCGAGGGCCCTCTCCCAGCGTCCGAGCAGGCGGGCGGGCACCGACCCGGTGGCGGCGGAGCGGTCCAGCTCGCTCATCCGCCGGTCCCGGTACTCGTCCGCCTCGTACACGGGCAGGCCCGCGTCGTCGGCGATGCTCCTCGGGGCGTCGTGCAGTGCGGCGAGGGCACGGCCCAGCGCGGCGGCGAGCCCCGGCCCCGGGGTGAGGTCGCCGGGATGCAGGGGTGAGCCCGGCAGGTACGGGTACACCACGCAGCGGCCGCCCTCGGGCAGCGGCGCCGTCCCGGCAGGCTCGGGCACGGCGAACGGCAACGAGACGCGGCCTGCGTCGCGCAGGGCCGCGAGCAGCTGCAGCTCGGACTCGAGCAGTGCGCCCGCCGCCGCGCGCCGCGGGGCGCGTACCGTCCAGAGCCGCCCCTGGTCGTCGGTCACCACCGCGACGTCGAACTCGTTCCCGCTCACCGCGCCCGGCCTCGTCGCCACCGGTCGGAGGCCGGCCACGGCAGCCGTGGCCAGTGCGGCGAGGACGAGCGGCGAGCGTGGCACGGCGTCAACGGTAGAGGCAGCGCGCGGCGCTCTCGGCAGGGGCGCGCGGGTCCGGCCCGGGTCCCGAGGGCGCCACGGCGTCGTGGACGGGCCGTGTCCCCTCGTCGCCTACGGTGAGCGCATGCACCCGCGGCTGGCCAACCTGACCCTGTCGCGGTTCGTCCTCGACCGGGCCGCCAGCCGGCGCACAGACCCCCACCTGCTGTCTGCGCTCTGGGCCGACCCCCGTACGCGGGTCCTGCTCGTCGGCGAGGGTCGCGTCCCCGTGAGGCTCCGGGACGGCGTCCCTGCGCTCGACCTGCTCCCGCCCGCCGACGTGGGGCAGCCGCCGACGGGCACCTGGGCCTTCCTCGGGGAGGACGCCGAGGGGGTGGGCTACGTGGCGGTGGCCGTCGACGAGGCCCAGGAGGGGTGGGCGGGCCTGCGGCGGGTGGGCTCGGTGCTCGACGACCTGGAGGCAGGGGTCCTGACGACGGCTGTCGCCCTGATGGCCTGGCACGGCACGCACACCCACTGTCCTCGCTGCGGGGCGCCGACGGAGGTCACGGCGGCCGGCTGGACGAGGCGGTGCCCCGCCGACGCCTCCGAGCACTATCCGCGGACGGACCCGGCCGTGATCATGACGGTGGTGGACGACGCGGGGCGGGTGCTGCTTGGCCACAACCCGGCCTGGCCGCAGGGCAGGTTCTCCACCCTTGCGGGCTTCGTCGAGCCCGGTGAGTCGGTCGAGGCGGCCGTTCGGCGCGAGGTCGGTGAGGAGGTCGGCGTCGTCGTCGGCGCCGTCGAGTACCTCGGGAGCCAGCCCTGGCCGTTTCCGGCGTCCTTGATGCTGGGGTTCACCGCGAAGGCGCTGGCGACGACGGTGCGCGTGGACGGTGACGAGATCTCGTCGGCCCGGTGGTTCACCCGGGACGAGCTGGCGACGAAGGTGGCGAGCGGAGAGGTGCTGCCGCCGTCCGGGCTGTCGATCGCCCGCCGGCTGCTGGAGCACTGGTACGGGGGCCCGCTCGCGGACGGCCCCGCCACCTGGTGACGCCCGCGCGCCCGTCAGGCTGTCAGTACGCGCGCCGGGTGCGAGGGCCTGTCGAAGCGCAGGACGACGTCCGCCCGCTCCTCGGGCCACGTCTCCTCCGCGTAGCGCCGCCACGCGCCGGTCACCCGGACGACGTCCGACCGCGGCAGCCGGCGCGCGAGGGCCGCGTCGGACACCAGGAGGTGGACCGAGACGTCGAAGGCGTCCGCGGTCTCCCAGCGCAGCAGGAAGGGGCCGTCGACGACGGCGACGCTCCCCGGTAGCGCCCGGACGGGCGTGGCCCGCGGAGACCTGTCGGACTCCGGGTCCCAGAACGTCGGCAGGTAGGTGAGGTCACCGCCGGGGCCGAGCGGGTCGAGCAGCTCGCGGCGCAGGGCGAGGTGGTCCACCCAGCGCTCGTAGCCGACGTCCGGGTCGTCCGGTCCGTGCTCGAGCCGCACCGAGCGGGGTCTCAGGTAGTCCCCGGTGCTTCCGCGGACGACGGGCCGGCCCGCCTCCCGCACCGCCTCGCCGATGGCGTCCGCGACCAGGGCGGTGTCCGCCGGCACCGCCCCGTCGACCGCCACGCGGGCGCAGCGAAGCCCGCCGACGTCCGCGTGGGGGTCGGCGAGCCGGATGGCGTGGTCTGCCACCCGGCGCGCGACCTTGAGGACGTCGACGGGCTCGAGCCGCACGGGGCGGTGCTGCAACGGGGTCGCTCTCGAGGGAGCGGGAGTCAGGCGGCGAGCCGCTCCTTGACCTCGGCGAGGCTGGGGTTGGTCGCGGCGGAGCCGTCGGGGAAGACGACGGTCGGCACGGTCATGTTGCCGCCGTTGACGCTCATCACGAACGACGCGGCCTCGGGCTCGTGCTCGATGTTCACCTCGGTGTACTCGATCCCCTCACGGTCGAGCGACTTCTTGAGCACTCGGCAGTACCCGCACCAGGTCGTCGAGTACATCGTGATGGTCCCCGTGGTGGGCTGCTCCGTCGTCGCGGCGGACATCCGGTCGGCTCCTTCTGTCGTGGACTGCGCGGTTCGTGGTCGAGGCGGTTCGTGGTCGAGCGCGGCTTCACGAGGCACAACAGGGCCGGGCGGGGAAATCATCCCATCTGCGGGAGGAGGCGATGTGGTGCGCGCAACGTCCCGGCAACGTGCCCCGGCGCAGGTCTCGTTCACCGCAGGTCCCCGGGGACCTGCCTCCGGGC
>JBKHWX010000095.1:0-9769 GCA_046566325.1 Actinomycetes bacterium
CGGGGCGGCCATCGCCGGGGTGACGCCGGCGGCGATGCCGGCGACGGCGGCGCTGGCGGCCAGGGCTGCTCCGGCGAGGCGACGGCCGCGGCGGGAGGTGGCGGTGGTGCTCATGGCGGGTGCTCCTTGTGGTCTGTGCCGGTCCCGTCGACCGGCGTGACCACAACGGTGTCAATGTCCGGCACCCCGATCGATCATGCACACACGCCACCTGCAGAGGGGGTGCGGGCACCACCTGGCCCGGGTGCGCACCCCCGGCGCACGAGCAACCCGTCCCCGCTTCCGGCTCGCCGGCGCGACCCTCGACCTGCTGCAGGAGGATGAGCGCGCCATCCGAGAGCACGTCGTCACCGTCGTCGTCCCGTTCGAGGAGGGGCCACGCCGATGACGGACCGGGCCGCCCGACGTCGCCACACCATCCAGCCCGTCTTCGCCGTGGCGGGTCACCGAGAGAAGAGGTAGGAGCCATCCGCATCGGCCTCTGCACCGACAGCACGAACCCCGCCGGCATGGGACGCCACATGACTACCCTCGCGAGCGGCCTGGCCGACGCGCACGAGGTGCACCTGCTGGCCCCGGAGACGGACGCGGCTCTGCTCGCCGCCGCCAGGGCTGCCGGCGCCACCGCCGTCCCGCTCCCCGGCGCGACGGAAGCGGCTCGCAGCGAGGCGCTGCGGCGGTGGCTGCTCGACAACCCCGTCGACCTCCTGCACGTGCACGGCGGCGTCAGCTCGGAGGGCTGTGACGCCGTCGTGGCCGCGACGGACCTCGGCGTGCGCGTCGTCCGGACGGAGCACCAGCCGCTCCGGTCGCCGTCGCGCTCCGGCGTCGCGCCCTACCTCCAGGTCGCCGCGCTGGTCGAGCGGTTGGTCGCCGTCTCCGAGGGCGTGGCCCGCTCGTTCACGGCCGGAGGGGTCCCGGACGAGCTGGTGGCCGTCGTCCGGAACGGGATTCTCGAACCGAGACCGGGCGGACCGAAGCCGGCCCTGCTCGCCCGGCTCGGGCTCCCGGCCACAGCACGCGTCCTGCTGACGGTGGGCCGGCTCGACGAGCAGAAGGGCTACCCCGGCCTCCTTGCTGCAGCCGAACGCGTGCTGCCCCGGCACCCGGACGTGCACTTCCTGCTCGTGGGCGAGGGCCCGCAGGAGGACGAGATCCGGCAGGCCGTGGTCTCGCCCGGCCTCGCAGGGCGCGTTCAGCTGCTCGGCCAGCGGGACGACGTCCACGATCTTCTGCACGCGTCGTACGCGCTGGTCTCGCCGTCGCTCTACGAGGGCCTGCCGCTGGTGGTGCTCGAGGCGATGGCCGCCGGCCTGCCGGTCGTCGGCACGCGCGTGACCGGCACGGAGGAGGCGGTCGAGGACGGCGTGACGGGACGTCTCGTCCCGGCCGCCGACCCGGACGCGCTGGCGCAGGCGCTGCTCGGCCTCCTGGAGGACCCGGAGACGGCGGCGGCCTGGGGGGCGGCGGGCCGTCGCCGCTTCGAGGCGAAGTTCACGGCGGAGCAGATGGTGAGCGAGACCCTCAAGGTCTACGAGGACATCGCTCACTTGCCCTGAGCGGTCTCCTTCTCCTTCTCGTCGCTGTACGCGCCGCGCAGGGCGAACACCAGCCCGACCGCCACGAGGGACCCCGCGAGCGGCCCGACCACGTAAAGCCACCATCCCTCGGGCGGCCCACCCGCCAGGACCGGACCGAGGCTGCGCGCGGGGTTCATCGAGGCGCCGGTCACCTGCACGCCCAGCAACCCGTCGACGGCGATCGTCAGGCCGACGGGGATTGCCGCCTGGGGTCCGACGAGGCTCTCGCGTGTCGCCGCTTGCAGGATGACCGTGACCAGGAACGTCGTGAGCAGCCCTTCGACGACGAGAGCAGTGCTCACCGGGACGTGAGAGCGGGTCGCGCCGAGGTGCCCGACCGCGCCGAAGAGCCACCTCAGCGTGAGTGCGGCAGCGAGCGCTCCGAGCAGCTGGACGGCCACGTACGCCGGGACCCGCCCCCACGGAAACGCGCGTCGCAGCGCGAAGGCCAGGGTGACGACGGGGTTGACGTGCGCCCCGCTGATGTCACCGATCGTGTAGACGAGGACGGCGACCGTCATGCCGGGCGCGACGGCCTTGAGGGCGTCCGGCACGGGCACGTTCAGCGCAGCGGAGACGACGTCGGGCGCCGCACCCGTGGCCGTCAGGGCGAAGGTGCCCACCGCCTCGGCCAGGAGCTTGCGCCAGAGCCTCGGGGGCGCGCGCCGCTCGTCGCCGCTCTTTTCGTCGCTCACCGAGATGGGAGGTGTCGGCCGAACCACTCACCCGCCAGGCGGGCCACCTCGTCGAGCGCACCCGGCTCCTCGAACAGGTGCGTCGCGCCCTCCACCACCTCCAGCGACGCCTCACCGCCGAGGCGGCCAAGGGCCTCGCGGTTCAGCCGCAGGACGGCGTCGTCGCGGCGGCCGACGACGAGCAGCGTCGGCGCCGTCACCGACGACAGCGCCTCGCCCGCGAGGTCGGGACGGCCGCCGCGGGACACGACCGCGGCCACCCGGCTCCCGGGCCTCGCCGCCCCGACGAGCGCCGCCGCGGCGCCCGTGCTGGCCCCGAAGTAGCCGAGCGGCAGGTCCCGGGTGGAGGCCTCGGCAACCAGCCGGTCCGAGGCGACCTCGAGCCGTCCCGCGAGCAGGTCGATGTCGAATCGCAGACGTCTCGTGACGTCGTCCTCACGCGCCTCGTCCTCGGTGAGCAGGTCGGGAAGCAGGGTCGCGAGCCCGTGTCGGTGCAGCGCCTGCGCGACCCTGCGGTTGCGGAGGCTGCCTCGGCTGCTGCCGCTGCCGTGCGCGAACAGGACGACGCCACGGGCGTTCCCGGGCACAGCCAGGTCACCCAGCACGCTCTTCCCGCCGGGGAGGTCGAGCGTGACGGTGCGCTCCTGGACGCCCGAGGCCGCGTCGTCCGGCTGCCGGACGAGCAGTGCCAGCACCTCCTCGTCGGTCGTCTGCTCGAACGTGTCGTACCAGGCGCTCACGGCCCGGAAGGTCTCCGGCGCCGTCAGGTAGATCACGTCGTCCGCGATCCCGGCGAGGCGCTCGGCCGTCCGGGGGGCGCAGACGGGCACGGCGAGCACCAGCCGACGGGGGCTCAGCCGGCGCAGCGCCCGCAGAGCGGCCTCCGCCGTGACACCTGTCGCCAGGCCGTCGTCGACGAGCACGACGTCGCGCCCCTCGACGTCCGACAGCGCCCTGTCGCCGCGGTAGAGGTGCACGCGTCGGTCGAGCTCGGCGCGCTCGCGCTCGACGAGGCGCCGCATCAGCTCCTCGGTGATGCCGAGGTCGTTCACCGCCCTCGACACCACCAGCTCGTCGCTGCCCTCCGCGATCGCGCCGATCCCGAACTCGGGCTGCCCCGGCGCCCCCACCTTGCGTGCCACGAACGCATGGAACGGTGCTCCGAGCGCCTCGGCCACGGGTGCGGCGACCGGGACGCCGCCACGCGGCATCGCGAGCACGACCGGCTCGCGCAGGCCCTCGGAGAGGAGGCGCTCGGCCAGGCGCCGTCCCGCCTCCGCGCGATCCTTGAACCGCATGAGGGACTTCTTCCCCGGGTCCGGGCGGGCACTACCGCGACCGGGCCGCCGCATGGGCCGACCTGCTCACCGCGACGCCGACGACTGCCCCGTCGTCGCCACCTGCCTCAGCAGGTCCTGGTAGACGGTCGGGTCGTCCGAGTCCACGACCGGGTACCCCGCCTCCGGGTCACCCTCCCAGTGCATCCGCACGCCGGGGTTCACCATGTTCTCCCCGTCCGGCAGGACGAAGTGCGGGCTGCCCTGGACGTCGTCCCGCTCGGCCCGGTACTGCGCCATCATCGGTCCACGCGCGCGCCCGTCGTCCAGCGCGGCGCGAAGAGCCTCGGCGTCGACGGCGTCGCACTCCTTCGCCACGGCGACCACCTCGTGCAGCATGCTGATGCAGCGGCTGTCGCGGAAGAACGCGAGCCGCAGTGCCATGTCCAGGTCCTCCGCGGCCTCGAGCGACTGCTGCCTGGCCGCATGGACCGCCTCGTTCGCGAGCAGGCTTGTGACCGGCCACGCGGAGGGCTCCTGCTGCCACGGCTTCAGACCGAGACCCGGGTCGAGCGCACCCACCACCGGAATCTCGGCCTCGATGCCCCGTTTCGGCGTCGGGGCGCGGTTCACGTCCTCGAGCAGGAACAGCCGGTGCTCGACGCGGACGACGTCGTCGTAGCCGAGCTCGGACCGAGCGGCGTAGAAGCGGTGCAGAGCAAGGGTCGACCACGGGCAGGCGACGTCGGTGTAGACGACAACGGTTGCAGGGTCCGACGAGGCAGCCACCGGCAGGGCTTACCCGGCCGCCGACCGCGCATGCCAGAGGGCAGAGCGGCCCTCGCGCAGGCCCGGCCGGATGCGGCTAGCCGCGGAGCAAGGGCATGACGTCCTTGGAGAAGAGGCTGAGGAAGCGGCTCTGGTCCGGGCCGGGGGCGTGGAAGACCAGGTGCGTGAATCCGGCGTCCCGGTATCTCTGCACCTCCCGCACCACCTGCTGCGGGTCGTCGCTGACGATCCAGCGGCGCGCGACCTGCTCGATCGGCAGCTCGTCGGCGAGCCGGGCCATCTCGCGTGGGTCCTCGACCCCCGCCTTCTGCTCCGGGGTCAGCGAGAGCGGAGCCCAGAACCGCGTGTCCTCCAGCGCGCGGCCGGCGTCCTCGTCGAACGACAGCTTGATCTCGATCATCCGGTCGATGTCGGACTCCTGGCGGCCTGACGCCGCCAGACCCTCCCGCAGCGCGGGCAGCAGGGTCTCCCGGTACAGGGCCATGCCCTTGCCGCTGGTGCAGATGTAGCCGTCCCCGGCGCGCCCGGCGTACTTGGTGACGCCCGGCCCCCCACCGGCCACGTAGATCGGCACCGGCGTGTCCGGCCGGTCGTAGAGGGTCGCGTCGCGCAGCTGGTAGTGCTCGCCCTCGAAGGTGACGTGCTCCCCCTCCCACAGCCTGCGGATCAGCCGCACGGCCTCCCGCAGCCGCGCGAACCGCTCCTTCGGGGGCGGGTACTCGATGCCGAGCGCTGCCTCGTTCAGCGCCTCTCCCGTGCCGACGCCGAGGATCGGCCGGCCCGGGTGTAGCACCCCCAGGGTGGCGAAGGCCTGGGCGACGACCGCCGGGTGGTACCGCAGCGTCGGGGTGAGGACGCTCGTGCCCAGCCGGACGCGGGACGTCCGCTCGGCGACCGTCGCGAGCCAGATCAGGGCGGACGGCGCGTGCCCGCCCTCGTGTCGCCACGGCTGGTAGTGGTCGCTGATGAACACCGAGTCGAAGCCCTGCTCCTCGGCCTGGACGGCGAAGTCCGCCAGCTCGCCGGGTCCGAACTGCTCCGCGGACGCCTTGTAGCCGATCTGGAGCGACATGCGAGCCTCCTAGCCTTCCGGGACGCCGTAGAGCACCACGTTGTCCTCGTAGTGCCGACTACTCGTGTCGAACGGGCCGCCGCACGTGACGATCACCAGCTGTGGGCTGCCTTCGCGGCGGAACAGGTCCGACGGTAGAGCCGTCTTGGAGAAGGTGCGGCGGGCCACCAGCCGGTAGGTGGTCGTGTCGCCCGACGTGTCGACGACAGCGACGTCCGCCGGCAGCGGCAGCTCGACGACACCCTCAAGGACGCCGGCGCCGAGCCGGGCCGAGTCGACGTGCCCCGCGAGGACGACGCTCCCCGACTCTGACCCGGGGAGCGCGCCGGCCGCCCACCAGCCCACCACGTGGGGGTCGTCGGGCAGCTGCAGCGCACCGGAGCGCTCGGCCCCGATCGGCACCACCCGCGCGGCCAGCTTCACGGCGGGGACGCGCAGCGCCTCGGGTGGCTGGGGTGGCACGTGGAGCGACGTCGGCGGCGGGACAGACGTTGAGGGCGGCGGCGGGTCAGCCGCTGAGGACGGCGGCGGCAAGGGTGCCGACGTGCCCGCCGCAGCACCTGCCGAGGCGACAGCCGCAGCAGGTAGCGCACCGGCGTCGTCCACGGCCAGCCGCGGCGGCTGGAGCAGCAGGTACACGCCGGCGGTGAGCAGAGCGACCCCCGCTGCCGCGGCCAGCACGAGGAGGGGGGAACGGCTGGTGCTGCGGCCGCCCCGCGCCGTCACGACCGGCGGCGCCTGGCCACGACGGCGCTGCCGAGCAGGACGACGACGCCTGCGAGAGCCAAAGCCGCACCGACCCCGGCGCTGGACGTCGCGGCCTGGCCGCCCGTTCCGCCGGGCACCGACGTCGGGACGCCAAGCTGGTCGGACGCGGCCAGCAGCTCGTCCAGGTGGTGCTTGACCACGGGCGCCGCGGCCTGCGCGAGCGCCTTCACCGTGGCGTCGGAGCCGTTCGCGAGCTCCCTCTCGCCCAGGGCGATCGTCTGCCGGTGGCCCTTGATCTGAGACGCGATCCAGGCGGTGTCGAACGCCTTGCCGGACATCGCCGACACCCTCGCCAGCTCGGCCTGCTGCTCCGACGACGGCGAGCCGGGCAGCGAGACCCCGAGCTGCTGGGCGGCCGCCGTCAGCTGTTGGTCGAGCTTCTGGTGGTCGTCGACGAGCATCTGCCCGAGCCGGCGGACGGTGTCGCTCGCGGCCTTCTGCTGCGCGGCCTGGCCCGCCGCGATCTCGGTGAGGTTGCCCTGGTGAGCCGAGACCATCCAGGCCTGGTCCTGCTGGGACGGCGCCGCCGTCGCGGGTGCACCGGTGAGGACGACCGCGCACGCGGCGGTCGCGAGCACTGCGAGAACAGATCGAACCAGTCGCATCGGGATCTCCTCACTGCTCGGGGAGACTCCACGATGCACCTACGGAACCGGGACCGCCCGTTCACGGGCCGACCACCCACTTCCCCTTCGCGAGAACGCCGCCAACCTCGAAGCTCCCGTCCAGGACGACGAGGTCGGCGGGCCCCCCGGGTCGCAGGTCCCCGGCGTCCAGTGCGAGCGCGCGAGCGGGGGTGGTGCTGGTCAGCCGCACCGCAGCGGCCAGCCCGAACGGGAGCGCGCTGCGGAAGAGGCTGTCCATCGTCGACGTGCTGCCGGCGATCGCACCGCCTTCCGTGAGCCGGGCGACGGCCTCGGCCACGGTGACGGCGAGCGAGCCGAGCGTGTAGTCGCCGTCCGGCATCCCGGCGGCGGACATCGCGTCGGTGACGAACGCGACCCGGTCCGGGCCGGCGCTCGCCACCACGTGCCGCACCAGGGCGGGATGCACATGGGTGCCGTCCGCGATCAGCTCGAGCGTGACACGGGCGTCCTCGATCAGCGCCAGCGTCGGGCCGGGCGTCCGGTGGTGCAGCGGACCCATCGCGTTGAAGAGGTGCGTCGCCATCCGCGCCCCTGCCTCGACCGCCGCCCGCGTCCGGTCGTAGGTGGCCTCGGTGTGGCCGACGGCGACGACGACGCCCGCCCCCGCCAACCGACGGACGGCCTCGAGCCCGCCCGCCCGTTCCGGCGCCAGCGTGACCATCCGGACGGCGCCCCGGCCGGCCTCGAGGAACGCGTCGACCTCCGCGGGGTCCGGGTCCCGCAGCTGCGCACGCTCGTGCGCGCCGGCTCGCTTCTCGCTGAGCCACGGTCCCTCGAGGTGGATACCTGCGAGCAGACCGTCGTCCACGAGGTCGGCGAGCGCCCGGACCGACCGCAGGAGGTCCGCAGGAGGCGCCGTCACGAGGCTCGCGAGCGTGGTCGTCGTCCCGTGCGCGCGGTGGAACGCGACGGCGCGGGCGACCTGCTCGTGGTCGCCCCCTTGGAAGGAGCCTCCGCCGCCCCCGTGCACGTGCACGTCGACGAAGCCGGGGACGACGGTCGCGGACGACACGTCGATGTCCGGCAGCCTCGGCGGGGACCCGCTCCCCAGGGCGGCGACCAGCGCGCCGCTCGTCTCCACCCAGCCCGGCGAGAGCACGTCGTCCGGAAGGACCACGGAGGCCGCGGCGATCAGCATCCCGACCATTAAGCCAGACTGACCATTAAGCCAGACTGAGAGGGCAAGTCTGGGTTCCTCGGACGGCGGCCCTCGTCGTCCCGACCGGAAGGACGGCGATGAACGCAGTCTTCCGCGGCTGCGACCTCGTCGTCGTCGGGGCCGGACTCTTCGGGCTCACGGTCGCCGAGCAGGTCGCCTCACGCTGGGGGCGCCGGGTCGCGGTCGTGGAGCGGCGGAACCACATCGGCGGCAACGCCTACTCCGAGCGCGAGCCCTCCACCGGGATCGAGGTCCACCGGTACGGCGCCCACCTGTTCCACACCTCCAACGAGCGCGTGTGGGAGTACGTGAACAGGTTCACCTCGTTCACGGGGTACCAGCACCGTGTGTTCACGGTCGTGGCGGGTGAGGTCTACCCCCTACCGGTGAACCTCGCGACGATGTGCCAGTTCTTCCGGCGGCACCTCGCGCCGGACGAGGCGCGGGGGCTGGTGGCCGGACAGGCCGCGGAGATCCAGGCCGGAACCGCGAAGTCGTTGGAGGAGAAGGCGATCTCGCTCGTGGGACGGCCCCTCTACGAGGCGTTCTTCAAGGGCTACAGCTGGAAGCAGTGGCAGACCGACCCGCGAGACCTCCCGCCCGAGGTGATCACCCGGCTGCCCGTCCGCTACACCTTCGACAACCGCTACTTCTCGGACCTCTACGAGGGTCTTCCGACGGACGGGTACACGGCCTGGCTGGCGAAGATGGCGGACAGCCCGCTCATCGACGTCCAGCTCGAGACCGACTTCTTCGCCGTCCGCGACGAGCTGCCGACAGGGCTCCCCGTCGTCTACACCGGACCGCTCGACAGGTACTTCGGCTACTCCGAGGGGGTGCTCGGCTGGCGCACCCTCGACTTCGAGCAGGAGGTGCTGCCGGTCGGGGACTTCCAGGGCACGTCGGTGATGAACTACGGGGACCTGGACGTGCCGTGGACCAGGATTCACGAGTTCCGGCACTTCCATCCCGAGCGCGACTACCCGGCGGACTCCACCGTGGTGGTTCGCGAGTACTCGCGCGGCGCCGGCCCGGACGACGAGCCCTACTATCCCGTGAACGCAGGCCAGGACAGGGAGGCGCTCCTGCGTTACCGCGTGCTCGCCGCCGCCGAGCCCGACGTCTACTTCGGCGGTCGTCTCGGCTCGTACCAGTACCTCGACATGCACATGGCGATCGCGTCCGCGCTGACCCTCGTGGACAACGTCCTCAGCGCGCGTCTCGGGGACGCACCGAGCACGAGGGGCAGCGTCGGTTGTGGTGGCCTACCGTCGAGAACGGCCGGGCCGGCCGACCCTTCGGGAGTACGCGGAACGGCTCGGTAGACGGAGTCGGCGGGTGAGAGGAACACGAGCGTGAACGGCCTGATGAGCAGTGCGATGCTGGTCGCCCGCGGTGTGGGTGCCGCCGCCGAGGCAGGCGTGAAGATGGTCGCGGACGCGGTTCTGCCGCCGGCTCTGAAGAACCCGCCGCGGGACCAGGCGTCGCAGGAAGCGGTGGCGGACATGGAGCGGCAGGTGGCCGCCCTGCGCCAGCGCGTGCTCCACCTCGAGGGCCGGCTCGCCGCGGCGGAGGCGCGGAGCACGACACCACAGGCGACCGTCCGGACGGCGAAGAAGGCACCCGCGACCAAGAAGACATCGGCTCGCCGCAGCACCGCGAAGACGGCCGAGAGCGCTTCTCCGTCCCCGGACGCGCCCCCGTCCCCGGAGGAGACGAGCGGGATCCCCGACACCCCGGCGACCGTGGCCGAGCGCGCGAGCATCACGAAGCCCGCGGAGT
>JBKHWX010000096.1:0-13462 GCA_046566325.1 Actinomycetes bacterium
GCAGACGCGCCTGGAGCTGGACGAGGTGGCAACCCGTTCCCGACGTCTCTTCCGGCGGCTCGGGCCAGTCGTCGCCTCCCGCGGCACCGAGCACGCGGTTGGCGCCGCCGGCGAGCAGCACCGCGACGCCGACCAGGGCCACGTGGCCGGGGTCGAGGCCGGCCGCCCAGGCGAGTCCCGCGGCGAGCCCTGCCGCGACGACGGGGACGGTCAGGCGGCCGACGAGTCGCGGCTCAGGCATGGGCGTTCCCCAAGGAGCTCCCCTGCGACGGCGACCGGGTGGAAGGCCCGGCGTCGAGCGTGGACCCGATGCGTTCGAGCGCGGTGCGGGCACGCTCGACGGAGTCGGGCGGCAGCGGGCGGGTTCCGAAGCGGGCCCGCTGGTAGAGGCTGAGCAGCTCGCCGGTGGCGGCAGGGTCGGCCCTGCGGGCGTCGAGGATCTCCGACGTGAACTCGGTGGGCGTCTGGCTGTCGCTGCGCCGATGACCGGTCCGGGACGCAGCCTCCTCGAGCGCGAGCCAACAGAGGATCACGCCGTCCCGCTCGTCACCTCAGCCCGCCGATGCCTCGAGGGCACGGGTTGCGTCGCGGACTCCTCCCTGCAGGAGCGGACCCAGCGCCGCGTCCCGGACGGCGTCCGGCGGCACGGCGTCAGGGCGGGTGTCCTCCTGCTCACGGGCTGCACGCAGCAGCCGCGCCGCCGAGCGCACCACGAGGGCGACGAGCATGCAGACGCCGAGCATCCAGACGACGGTGGTCCAGCCGGGGAGGGCGGGGTCGACATGGCGAGTGAGGGCGGGCACACCGGCCGGAGGCGCCCCGTGCGTCTGGTGCAACGGCCTGTCGAAGCCGGGGACGCCGACCAGGCGCGGTTCGCCGAACTGCGCCGGCCCCGCAGCCGAGACCAGAACCGCCAGCCCGACCAGGAGCAGCACGACGAGGAGCAGCACCGGCCACTGCGCGCGAACCGAGTCCGGGGCCGCCTCGGCTGCCCCCCGCCTCGGCTCCGCCCGATGGCGGGTGCTGGCGGCGCGACGGCCCTGCATGTCCTGACCCTCGCACACGCCCGCCGACGGGGGCATCTCCTCGCAGAAGGAGACACCGACGAAGACGCTGTTCGGCCGAACCCGATCGTCGGCGGAGTGCCGTTGACCCCCGGCTGGCGGGAACGCAGCACGGCGCCGGGCGGTTGCAGTAGTGGCGAGACATTTCTTCAGGAGGAGAACCGACGATGACGCTCTTCGGCACCAAGCTGAGCCGGACGATGGTGACCCCCGACCAGGCCCTGCCGGGACGCACGACGCGACCGTTCGTCGTCCCCCAGCGCCATGCTGTGCTCGGCACGCCCCTGGAGGGCCCGTGGCCGGAGGGGACGCAGGTGATCTACCTGGCGATGGGCTGCTTCTGGGGGGCGGAGCGCCTGTTCTGGCAGCTTCCCGGAGTGGTCACGACCGCGGTGGGGTACCAGGGCGGCTTCACGCCCAACCCCACGTACGAGGAGACGTGCACGAGCCGGACCGGCCACGCGGAGACGGTGCTCGTCGCCTACGACCCCACCAAGGTCTCGACCGAGCAGATCCTGCGGACCTTCTGGGAGAACCACGACCCGACCCAGGGCAACCGGCAGGGGAACGACGTCGGCACGCAGTACCGGTCGGCGGTCTACTGGACGACGCCGGAGCAGGAGCAGGTCGTCCGCACGACCCGGGCCGCCTTTCAGACCGAGCTGAACGCGCACCGGCTCGGCACGATCACGACGGAGCTGCGTCCCGTCGCGGAGGCCGGGCCGTTCTACTTCGCCGAGGACTATCACCAGCAGTACCTCCACAAGGTCCCGAACGGGTACTGCGGGCTCGCCGGGACGGGCGTGGCGTGCCCGGTCGGCATCGTGGGGTGAGGCCAGCAGTGGGAGCGCCACGCCGACGCTCTCTTTCATGAGCCAGCAGTGATGTCTCTCAACGCAGGTTGCGAACCTCCAACCTCGTACGTACGCTGTGTGTACGTCATTCGAGAGGACCCTCATGCCCGCGCAGCACTCAACGGAGACCGACGCCCGGTCGAGCAAACCTCGCCGAGTGAATCTGCGCGCCAGCGCCCGTCAGGAGCAAGTCATCCGCCGCGCCGCCGCGGCGACAGACCGCACGATGACCGACTTCATCCTGGACAGCGCTATGGCAAGAGCTGAACAGGTGCTGGCGGACAGGCGATGGTTCATCGCTTCCCAGGCTCAGTGGGCGGAGTTCGAAAGACTCCTCGATGAACCGTTACCTTCGACCAAGCGGTTCGAGGCACTCGCGGCACGACCTAGTCCTTTCTCGGCCCCTGAGCCGTGACGGAGTCCGCGCCTGCTCTGCCCCGCAAGCTTGAGCGCGGCGACGTATGCGAGGGCTTCAACAGCGGCGCGCCGGAGCTCGACGAGTGGTTGATCAAGTACGCCTACGTGAACCTGAGAGCGAACAACGCTACGACATACGTCACGCGTCACTCCGGCCGTGTTGTCGGCTACTACGCCATCACAATGGCTGCAGTGGAGCGTGACGCCGCGCCTGAGCGCTTGCAGAAGGGCCGTCCCGCGCAGGTTCCTTGCTTGTTAATTGCGAGACTGGCGGTTGACCGAGCCGTCCAGGGACGTGACTTGGGAGCAGGTCTGCTACGAGACGCTTTGGAGAGAGCTGTAACGCTGAGTGAAAGCGTTGGAGCCGCGGCCGTGCTCGTTCACTCCCGCGATGAAACCGCCCGCGACTTCTACCTAGCCAACGCAGATTTTCTCCCGTCGCCCCTTGACGAACTGCAACTGTTCGCGCCGATGAAAGCACTTCGTTCCCTGTTCAGGTAGCGAGGCACTTCCAGCGCGTGCTGCCCGCGGCTCGCTCACCGGTTCGGCGTCGCTCTTCCGCCGACGACAGCATCGCGCGGTATCCCTCGGTACCAAGCTCAGAGGTGAGCCAGGCGACGCGCCGCCACGCCTCCAGCACGTCGTGCACCTCGGAGAGGTCCAACCGGTCCCGGGCACGGTCCATCACGGTCCGCCACTGACGGGAGAACTCGACAGCCTCCTGGTCGCCGAGCGCACCCCGAATCTGGGCCGGCGTCGCGTCCGCGAACGGACGACGACTGGGCTCAGACGGTCTCTGGGCAGCGGCGGTCACTGCTCCACCTTGTTCTCATGGCCGCGCAGACCCACGGATCGCGCGGCGAGGACCGTCACGAGAAGCCGTGCCGTGCCAGCGGCCCGATCAGCTCGCGCTCTTCGTACGCCAGGTGGGACAGCATCGTGTCGGTGAGCCGGTCCACCTCGTGCTGCAGGGCCTCGAGGGACAGCGCTCCGGCGCGGCCGGTGCCGTCGCCGTCCACCAGGCCGACGAGGGCCCTGTCGAGGGCGTCGAGCACCTCGGCGATCACCTCGTGCTCATCGCGCAACCGGTCCAGCACCGGGCCGAGACCCGGCTCCGAGCGGCGAAGATGCGGGAAGACGCTGCGGTCCTCGAGCGTGTGGTGGCCGGTCACGATGCGGCAGTAGGACTGGCAGTAGGCGCCGAGGGTCCAGTTGTTCTGGCGCATCGTCATCGTGTTGATCACCGACCTCGCGGCACCGACCGACAGGTGGCCCTGCCGCACCTGGTCGACGACGTCACGCACCTGCTGCAGCTCCGACCGCAGGGCGTCGTGGATGTCGATCAGGTGCTGGGGGTTGGCGAGCTGGCGTTGCGTGTAGGTCACCCCGGCGGGCTCGGTCAGGGCGGGCCGCCGCTCCTCGTCCCACGGCAGCTCTCCGGTCAGGCGCTCACCGGAGTCGGGGGTCGGACGGACCTGGGGTTGCTCGGACGTGGGTCGCGTGCCGTCGTCCTGAAGGGGTCCTTCCCGGAGCGACCGCGCGTCGTCCGCCGGTCGCCCCGAGCCGCCCGTCTCGCCGTCCTCACGACCGCCGCGACCGGAACGCTCCGCCGCGACCAGATCCCTGACAGCGGGCGCGACCTCGCGAGCGAAGCGCCGAAGGTCGTCGGCGTCGTCCGTGCCGAGGATGAACGTGCTCATGCCCTGGTCCAGGGCGAGCTCTGAAAGCTGCTCAGACCAGTCGCCGGGGCTGCCCTGCAGGAAGCCGCTCCCCGCGCCGAACCTGCCGAACACGTTGTAGATCCGGCGGACGTCGGCGGGCGCGCGGCCTGCCGCGACGGCAGCGTCGTCGAGGCGGGCGTTGAGGTCGGGCAGAGCCGGGGGGTCCGCGTAGCCCATGCTCGGCACCCAGGCGTCGGCGAGCTCGCCCGTCACGCGGATCATGCGCGGCTTGTACGCGCCCAGCCAGATCGGGATCGGGTGCGCCGGCGACGGGCCCGCACGCAGCCCCTTGACCCGGTAGTGCTCACCCTCGACGTTGACCACGCCGCCGGACCAGAACGCGCGGAGGATGCGGATCGCCTCCACGAGCGCGTCCACCGCCTCGCCAGGCGTGCGGCGCGGTCCGCCGGCGGCGACGATGCCGTCCCAGAACGCCCCCGCGCCGAGACCCAGCTCGACCCGCCCACCGGTGACGACGTCCAGTGTGGCGGCGGACTTCGCCAGCACGACCGGCGGCCGCAGCGGCAGGCTGGCGACGTTGGGCGCGAGCTTGACGGCGCTGGTGCGCGCGCCCAGCACCGACAGCAGGGTCCAGGTGTCCAGGTAGCGGCTCTGGTAGGGGTGGTCCTGCACCGACACCACGTCGAGACCGAGCACCTCCGCCAGCTGCGTCAGCTCGAGCAGGTTCGCGAGGCCGTCGGCAGTAGGGGTGGGGAAGAGCCCGAACTCGAGCTCGTGCCCGTAGTCGGTCACGCCGCTTCCTCCTGGACGTCGACACCGGGCTCCTCGACGACACCGGGCTCCGCGACGACACCAGGCGCGCCGAGCGCGAGCGCCAGCCTCAGAGCCTGCTGCGCCTCCTCCCGGCGCGAGCCGCGCTCCAGCGTGCGGGCCAGCAGGAGCGCGGCGTAGGCATCGGTGGGGTCGGCGTCGAGCACACGTCGAGAGGTGCGCTCGGCACGCCCCAGCTGCCCGGAGTGGTAGTAGGCGCGCGCCAGCAGCATCCGGGCGTCGGTCAGACCGTGCCCGACCTCCTCATGACCTCGCTCGACGTCGGCGAACAGGTCTTCCAGCACGCGCCCCGCCGACAGGTAGTCACCCTGCTCGAAAAGATCCTCGGCCCAGCGGAACCGCTCGTACACAGCAGTGCCTCCTCCTTGGGGCTACGCTTCTGACAGTTACTATCAACGTCATAGTGCCTCAGGCATTCCCGAGGAGGACGATGCCCCCGACGAGCAGGACGACGGAGCCCTGCGAGCCGTTCGAGGCGGCGATGCGCCTGCTCGGCAGACGCTGGGCGGGCGCGGTCGTCAGGGCGATGCTGGCCGGAGCGAGCCGGTTCGCCGAGATCCGTGCCGAGCTGCCCCAGATCACCGACGCCGTGCTCGCCACGCGGCTCCGCGAGCTCTGCGCAATGGGCCTGGCGACGCGCGACGTGCGGTCCGGCACGCCCGTGCAGGTCCACTACCACCTGACGGCGGCCGGGCGTGACCTCGCGCCGGTGCTGGAGGCGATCGAGGAGTACGGCCTCAAGCACGAGCGGCTCCTACGCGGTGCGCCGGCGCGAGCACGGCCTGGCGGGGGCCGCGGCGAGGCCCAGGGCCGGTAGGACGACGCATCCGACGGAACCGGGCGTCGCCGTCGCCGGACGAGGCGGTTGAGAGTCGAGGCGGTTCAGCGTGGACGCGGTTCAGGCCCCTGGCACCTCGAAGCGCGGCATCAGCACGTGGATCAGCGGCCCGATCGACAGCGCGAACACGACGGTCCCGACGCCGAAGGTCCCACCGAGCACCCAGCCGACCGCGACGACCACGACCTCGATGCCCGTGCGGATCACACGCAGCGACCCGCCGGTCCGCGTGACCAGACCGGTCATCAGCCCGTCGCGCGGCCCGGGTCCGAACCGCGCCCCGATGTAGGCAGCCGTGGCCACCGCGTTCAGGACGACGCCGACGACGAAGAGGACGACGCGCGCAGCGAGCGGCAGACCTTCCGGGATCAGTCGCAGCGCGACGTCCACCACGGGACCGAGCACGAGGGCGTTGCTGATCGTGCCGATCCCCGGTCGCTCGCGCAGCGGGATCCACAGCAACAGTACGAGGACGGCGACGATCACCGCGATCGTGCCGAACGACAGCCCCGTGTGGCGCGCGAGGCCCTGGTGCAGCACGTCCCAGGGGATGTTGCCGAGAGTCGAGCGCACCACCATCGCCATGCTGATGCCGAAGAGCACCAGCCCGGCGTACAGCTGCACCAGCCGTCTGACGATCAAACCCTCGGCCGCCTCACCCTTGCGGTCCGGAAACCCCGAGGCTGTGTCAGACCTCCGTGCGGCGTGAGCCTACGGAAGTCTGACAGAGGGGCCGGCCGTCGTCCCGAGGCGCTCACGAGGCCAGGAACGCGAGCAGGTCCGCGCGGGTGAGCACCCCGGCCGGCTTGCCGTCGAGGACGACCATGACGGCGTCGGCCTTCTGCAGCTCGCTGCGCAGGGTCTCGATGGACTCGCCACCGCCGACGAGCGGGAGTGCCTGCTCCATGTGGCGCTCGACGCGGTCGGCGAGCTTCGCCGTCCCAGCGAAGATGGCGTCGAGCAGCGCGCGCTCGCTCACCGACCCGGCCACCTCGCCGGCCATCACGGGCGGCTCCGCCTTGACCACCGGCATCTGCGAGACGCCGTACTCGTGCTGGATCGAGATCGCGTCTCGGACGGTCTCGCCCGGGTGGGTGTGGACGAGCGCGGGGAGATCACCCGACTTCGCGCGCAGCACGTCCGCGACCGTCGCCTCTGCGCTCGCCGCGACGAACCCGTACGACGCCATCCACTGGTCGTTGAAGATCTTGGTGAGGTACCCCCGGCCGCTGTCGGGCAGCAGGACGACGAGGACGTCGTCCGGGCCGAGCTCGCGCGCCACCTCGAGGGCGGCGACGACGGCCATGCCGCACGACCCGCCGACCAGCAGGCCCTCCTCCCGCGCGAGGCGCCGGGTCATCTCGAACGACGCCGCGTCGGTCACGGGCACGATCCGGTCCGGCACGGTCGCGTCGTAGGCGCTCGGCCAGAAGTCCTCGCCGACGCCCTCGACGAGGTACGGCCGTCCGGTGCCGCCCGAGTACACCGAGCCCTCCGGGTCGGCCCCGACGACCACCACCGCGCCGCCGGGGCGGTCGCGTGAGACGTCCTTGAGGTAGCGGCCGGTGCCGGTGATGGTGCCGCCCGTGCCCACGCCGGTGACGAAGTGGGTGACCCGCCCGTCGGTGTCCGCCCAGATCTCTGGACCGGTGCTCTCGTAGTGGCTCGCCGGGTTGTCCGGGTTGGAGTACTGGTCGGGCTTCCACGCGCCGTCGATCTCCCGCACCAGCCGGTCGCTGACGGAGTAGTAGGAGTCCGGGTGGTCGGGCGGGACCGCGGTGGGGCACACGACCACCTCGGCCCCGTAGGCCCGCAGGACGTTCCGCTTGTCCTCGCTCACCTTGTCCGGGCAGACGAACACGCACGAGTAGCCCCGCTGCTGGGCGACGAGCGCCAGGCCCACCCCCGTGTTGCCGGACGTGGGCTCGACGATCGTCCCGCCCGGCTTGAGCGCTCCGCTCGCCTCTGCGGCGTCGATCATCCGGACGGCGATGCGGTCCTTCACGGACCCGCCCGGGTTCACGTACTCGACCTTGGCGAGCACCAGCGCCGAGATTCCCTCGGTCACCCGGTTCAGCCGGACGAGCGGTGTGTTGCCGACGAGGTCGACCACGGAGTTCGCGTACTTCACGCTGGCCATGCTCGCAGATCGACATTCGTTAGCCTCGGACGCCGAAGGCGGACCCCACGACCGGCCGTCGAAGGCGAACCCGACGACCAGCCGCCAGCGGACCCGAGGATGGAGAGGAGCCGAGGTGTCGAGAGCGAGCAGGGCACGGCGGATCGCCGCGGCGGCTGCGTTCGGCGGCGGCGGCCTCACGGCTCTCGGCGTGCTCGGGCTCGGGGTCGTCACCGCCGAGGTGAAGCTGGCCCGCCGCTGGATCGGCCAACCCTTCGGGCAGCAGGGGCCGCAGGCGGACGGCATCTACGGAGCCGGGTCGGGCAAGCCGCTCGACATGGTCGTGCTGGGCGACTCGTCGGCGGCGGGGCTCGGCGCCGACCTCCCCGAGCAGACGCCCGGGGCGATCCTCGCGAGCGGGCTCGCGGCGTTCTCCGGGCGCCGGGTCCGGCTGACGACGGTGGCCGTCGTCGGTGCGGAGTCCGGCGACCTCGCCAACCAGCTGGACCAGCTGCGTGAGATCGTCCCTCACGCGCACGTGGCCGTGATCATGGTGGGGGCCAACGACGTGACGCACAGGGTCAAGCCCGCCGTCGCCGTCCGGGCGTTGGCGCGAGCCGTGACCCGGCTGCGCGAGACGGGCGCCGAGGTCGTCGTCGGCACCTGCCCGGACCTGGGCACGGTCGAGCCGATCGCCCAGCCCCTGCGCTCGATCGCGCGGCGGCTCAGCCGCGAGATGGCGGCTGCCCAGACGATCGCCGTCGTGGAGGCGGGAGGCCGGAGCGTGTCGCTCGGCGACGTCCTCGGCCCGGAGTTCGAGGCGTCGCCGCACGAGCTGTTCAGCGAGGACCGCTTCCACCCCTCGGCCGCCGGCTACGCCCGGTGCGCGTCGGTGCTGCTGCCCAGCGTGTACGCCGCCGCGGGCTACTGGCCGGACGGCGGTGCGGAGCGGGCTCCCGAGCGTCGCCGCGGCGAGGGTGTGGCGCCGGTCGCGCACGCCGCCGTCGCCGCCGCCGACGACCCGGGCACCGAGGTCGCCGCCACGAGGGTCGCCGGGGACGAGAGGGGCAACGCCGGTCGCTGGGCGATGCTCCTGCGCCGCCGCCGCGAGCCGCTGCCGGCCGTGGAGCAGCGGCACCGCACGGCGGAGTCGGCGTCGGCCGACGCTGACGACGAGACCCCCGTGGACGACGCGGGGCCGGGTGAAGCTCCTGACGACCCCGGTTCCGCGGGGGCGGTCGAGGCCCGCGCGGCAGGAGCGGCCGAGGTCGGCGCGGACGGCGCTGCTCGCCCCCAGGCGGACGGCGTCCCGATGGCTTCTGTCGAGGGCAGGCACTCACGCGAGGCCGCTACTCGCGAGTAGCATGTGTGTAAACGCGTAGTGGCCGCCGGGCTGCTCGCAGACCAGCAGGAGGATTGATGCCCGAGGCCGTGATCGTTGCCGCCGCCCGCTCCCCCATCGGGAGGGCGTTCAAGGGTTCGCTGAAGGACATCCGGCCTGACGATCTGGCGAACACGATCGTCCAGGCCGCGCTGGCCAAGGTCCCGGCGCTCGACCCTAGGGACCTCGACGACCTCTACCTGGGGTGCGCCGAGCCTTGGGGCGAGCACGGAATGAACATGGCGCGCGTCGTGGCGGTGCTCGCCGGTTTCGACCACCTGCCGGGCGCGACGGTGAACAGGTTCTGTGCGTCGAGCGTGCAGACCACCAGGATGGCCTTCCATGCCATCAAGGCCGGCGAGGGGAACGCGTTCATCTCCGCCGGGGTGGAGATGGTCTCGCGCTACAAGGTGTTCTCCGGGGCGGGTGAGACGCCAGAGGGCTGGCAGAACCCGGTCTTCGCCGACGCCGAGGCCCGCAGCACCCGGACGGCGCAGACGAACGAGACGTGGACGGACCCACGCGACGCCGGCTCGCTGCCTGACGTGTACATCGCCATGGGACAGACGGCTGAGAACGTCGCGACATCCCGGGGCGTCAGTCGGCTGGTGCAGGACCAGTGGGCGGTTGAGTCGCAGAACCGGACCGAGAAGGCTCTGGCAGACGGCTTCTTCGCTCGCGAGATCACCCCGGTGACCACGCCGAGCGGCACGGTTGTGGACGCGGACGACTCGCCCCGCTCCGGAGTGACGCTCGAGGCCGTACAGAGCCTCCAGCCCGTGTTCCGGGAGAACGGGACCGTGACGGCCGGCAACTGCTGCCCGCTGAACGACGGAGCCGCTGCACTGGTCATCACGAGCGACAGGAAGGCAGCCGACCTCGGCCTGACGCCGCTGGCCCGCGTCGTGGCGACCGGCGTCTCCGCACTGTCTCCCGAGATCATGGGACTCGGCCTGGTGGAGGCCAGCCGACGGGCGCTCGACCTGGCGGGCATGACCATCGACGACATCGACCTGGTGGAGATCAACGAGGCCTTCGCGGCGCAGATGCTGCCGTGCGCGGAAGACCTCGGCGTCGACCTCGACAAGCTGAACGTGCACGGCGGCGCCATCTCGCTCGGCCACCCGTTCGGCATGACCGGCGCACGCATCACCACCACCTTGATCAACGGGCTGCAGACCACCGACAAGCAGTTCGACCTGGAGGCGATGTGCGTCGGGGGTGGCCAGGGCATGGCGATCATCTACGAGCGGCTGTCCTGACGCCGGCCTGCGACGCCAAACCCTCCGCGTTGATCATGCAGTTCCGCCACCCCTTGCGTTGATCATGCAGTTCCGCCACCCCCGCGTTGATCATGCAGTTCCGCCACCTCTTGCGTTGATCGTGCAATCCCGCCTCCCGTGCGCGAGTCAGACGATGGCCAGATTGCATGATCACGGGGAGGGGTGCGCGGGCCGCGCATGCTCCACGCGCTTTGCCCCCCACGTGTTGATCCGGAGGGCAGCGGGTGGGCGGAGTCAGAGGGCCCGGCGCAACGCGACGAGGCGCTGGTGGACGTCGTCCACCAGCGCCTCGTGTCGTTCCAACTGCTCCGCCGCGTACAGCGCGTCGCGGGCCAGGACGACGACCTGGTCGGCGAGGGCGTGCACGCCCAGCACCGGCACATCCCGGCGCTCGCGACCTTCCACGGCCGCGGCGAGGTCGGCCAGCTCCTGACCGAGGCGACGGACCGCGACCTCCGGCGTGGCGCCGTCCAGCCGCTCAGACGGCTGCGCGAGCCGCGCGGGGCCGAGCGAGACGATCCGCTCGGCGACCCGGCGCAGCTCGCGCTCGACGTCGTCGTGAGACGACAGCTAGTCGTCGCCTCTCAGGATCGCGATCAGCCGCAGCAGCTCGACGTAGAGCCAGATCAGGGTCACCATCAGGCCGAACGCACCGAGCCACGCGAACCGCTCTGGCAGGCCGTTCTTCACGCCCTGCTCGATGAAGTCGAAGTCCATCACCAGCGAGTACGCGGCGAGACCGACGGCGAACAGGCCGATCAGGAAGCCGAACGGACCGCTGCGCAGCCCGAACTCCCCACCGACGTTCGTGAACAGCATCAGGCCGACGTTGACGAGCGAGAACAGCAGGTACCCGCCCAGGGCGATCATGAAGATCCGCGCCGACTTCGGGGTTACGCGGACCTTGCCGCTCTTGAACGCGAACAGCGCGACCGCGAAGACGGCCAGTGTCGCGAGCACCGCCTGCGGGACGATGCCCTCCCAGCGCGCACTGAAGATGGCGCTGATGCCGCCGACGAACAGTCCCTGGAACGCCGCGTAGGCGAGGATCAGCGGCGGGCTCGGGTTCTTCTTGAACGAGTTCACCAGGCCGAGCACGAGCCCGACGATCGCGCCGATGAGCGCCAGCCCTGGGATGAACCACCCCACGACGGCCGTCGCGAGCAGGACGGCGAACAGCAGACCGGTACGGACGACGACGTCGTCGTACGTCATCCGGCCCATCTGTGCGGGGCCGGCCGACGGCCGTGCGTACATCTGCTCGAGCTGCTCGGGCGAGTACGGCTGCTGACCGTACTGCGGCGGGGCGTACTGGGGCGCCTGGGCGGTGCTCCGGTACTGGCCGGGCTGCTGCCACCCTGGCGGCTGGTTCGTGGTCGTGGATCCCGGCGCGTTGAACGTGGCATAGCCGCCGCTCTTGAACTCCGCCGCGTTGGCGAAGACCGGGTTGTTACTCCGCATGGCTCTCCTTTGTCGCGATCACTCGCGGCCTCGCGCGCTGTTCCTCCGACATCGCGCGTCACCAACGTAATGCTTTGGGCGCCCTGAACGTTCCCAAGGGCTGATCAAGACCCAAGCGCTGATCAAGACCTTGCGCCGGACGGCGTTCGCGGCCACGAGACGGCAGGCTGCGGCCCGGCTGGCACGCGGGTCTCCTGTGGCAGCAGGGACGCCGGGCGTGGGCTCCGCACGGGTCCCCCGCGGTACCCCCGGTGGGACTCGAACCCACAACGCAGCGATTTTAAGTCGCCTGCCTCTGCCGGTTGGGCTACGGGGGCGCGTCCGGCGCGACGCCGGCTCAGGCTACCGGCGGCAGGCCCGCAAGCCGGCGCGCACGGGCGAGGACGTCGTCCAGCATGGCCTCGGTCAACCGGCCGGTGAACATGTTCTGCTGGCTGACGTGGAAGCAGCCGAGCAGTCGCACCTCGCCGCCGTCCGGCTGCACGAGCACCGACTCGGCTCCGTGCCCGAACCGCGGCTTCGGCCTCGGCACCCGCCAGCCGCTCCGCCGCGCCATCGCCAGCGCGCTGTCCCAGGCGAACCCGCCGAGCGCCAGGACGACGCGCAGGTCCGGCAGCAGCGCGACCTCACGGTCCAGCCACGGGGCGCAGGTGTCCCGCTCGGAGGGCAGGGGATGGTTGTCAGGAGGTGCGCACCGGACGGGCGCGGCGATCCTCACCCCCGTCAGCGCCAGCCCGTCCCCCGCGGCCACGCTCGTCGGCTGGTTCGCGAACCCGGCGCGCCAGAGGGCCGCGAAGATCCAGTCGCCCGACCGATCGCCGGTGAAGATCCGCCCGGTCCTGTTCCCGCCGTGGGCGGCCGGGGCGAGACCGACGACGAGCACCGGCGCACTCGGGTCGCCCCAGCCGGGCACCGGCCGCCCCCAGTACGGCTGCTCCGCAAAGGCCCTGCGTCCCGTGACCGCGACCTCCTCCCGCCATGCGACGAGCCGAGGGCAGGCACGGCAGACGGACTCGCGGGCGTCGAGCACCTGCAGCGCCCGAGCCGACGAGGCCAGCCGGACGACGTCCTCAGGGGTCTGCGCACGCGGCGTCCGCGGCCGAGCGGGGTCACCGGGCCACCCGGTGCCCGGCGGCACGGGCGACGGGAACGGCTGCCCGGTCAGCGGATGCGGCTTGGCCGACCTCGTCACCGCCCCGCTGCCCATGTGCGCGACCGTACCCAGTCGCTCCCTGCGTCGTCGGCTACGAGCCGGCACCTCGCTCGTACGACAGCCCAAGGCCGAACGGGAACAGCGCGCCGTCCGTCGTCTCGTCGTACCCGGGGAGGTCGGGCTTCTGCTCCTCGATCGCCCGGCGGGTACCCGCGAGCGCGAACGGCATCCTGCCCTGCGGGTTGAACCTGCCGGAGAGCACGTCGAGCAGCGCCTCGTCCGTGATCCCGAAGCCGGCGACGATGGCACCGGCGTCCTGCAGCCCGCTCTCGGCGTCGAGGACGAAGGGCTGGCGGAAGTACACGTGCAGCACGACCTT
>JBKHWX010000097.1:0-14356 GCA_046566325.1 Actinomycetes bacterium
GGGCCACCGCGGCGCGGACTCCGGGCGCCATCGTGCCCGCATTGCCGCACACGAAGATGCTCGCCTCGTGCTGCAGGAGGTTCCACACGTCGCCCGCCTGCGCCACCATCGCGTCCTGGACGTAGCGTCGTGGTTCGCGATCGCAGCGGGAGAAGGCGTTGACGACACGGACGACGCCTTCGCTCTCGAGCTCGGTCATCTCGTCGACGTAGAGCTGGTCGCTCTCGGGGCTGCGACACCCGAAGAACAGCAGCGACTGCGCGACCGGAACACCTTGCGCGCGCAGCGCCGCCCTCTCCTGGAGGAACCCGCGGAAGGGAGCGACGCCCGTCCCCGCCCCGACCATGATCATCGGTGTGTGCGGGTTCGCGGGTGGCCGGAACGGGATCGTCGGCTCGTGGACGAACACGAAGACCGTGCTGCCCGCCCGCATCCGGTTCAGGTAGGTGGAGCAGACACCGTTGAAGACCCCGTCACCGGACCGGGCGGGCGCGCTGAGAACGCCGGCGGTGATGCTGCAGACCTCCGGGCTGACCAAGGGGGACGAGGAGATCGAGTAGTAGCGGGGTCGAAGCGCCGGCAGCAGGTCGAGGAAGACCTCGAACGGCGGCGCGCACGAAGGGAAGAGCTCGAGCAGGTCGAGGATCGACCGGTTCGGCTGGAGCACCAGCTTCTGGTACCTCGCCTGGGAGTCCTCGTCGTCCCCGGCGAGCGCCTGCAGGCTCGCCCTCTGGTCGGGGTCGTCTGCGTACGAGGCCAGCGTCTCGATGCTCGACCTGGAGGCGACGTCCTGCAGCTCGACGCAGCTTCCCAGCACCCCCAGCAGGGGCGCCTCCTCGTCGGTCGGCAGGTGCGAGTGCACACCGCTGTTGGGGATGATCGTCGCGTACATCCCGGCATCGAGGGTGAAGCGCCGCATCACCCTCTGGATGAGCTCAACGTCGTTGCGCGGGAGCACGCCGAGGTGGTCGCCGGCCTGGTAGGTGGTGCCGGCGGGCAGCGCGATCTCCACGTGCCGCGTCGAGCGCGCGGGCCGCACTCCGTCGGCGGTCTGCAGCTCCCGGTTCGCCCGGACGACGGCCGGCTGAGCCCGGTAGGACATGATCACCGGGTTGGTGAGCTGTCGGTTCACGAGCGACACGGACAGCCGGGGTCCACGAACGGCCGGCTCTGCGGCCGCCTCCGGCAGGTCGAAGGCGGCCGCGAGGCCCGCCCACAGTCCCGAGTGCCAGTCGCGGTAGCCCTTGTCGAAGTCGCCGTGCGCGTCTCCCCCGCCGCGCGGGTGGGTCCGCGTGGCACCGTGCCGCTGCAGCTCCTCGTCGAGCAGCGCGGGCACGGCCTGGTAGGTCGATGCCCATTCCGTGTTGCCGCAGCCGAAGACGGTGTAGGCCGTACCTGCACACACGTCCGCCGGTGTCGCCGGATCCGTGAGCCACCGGCAGAACAGCGCGGCGTTGTCGGGTGGTGTGCCGTTGTACGACGAGCACACGAGGACGACGGCACCATCCTTGCCGAGGGCCGCGACGTGCTCGTCGAGCGCCCCGAGCGTCACCGTGTAGCCGCGTTCGGTTCCCTCCCGGGCGAGCTCGGTGGCGATCCCCTCCGCCGTGCCGAGGTTCGACCCGTAGAGCACCTGCAGCGGGGTACCGTGCCGCGCCGCCAGGGGCACCGGGGCAACGGCAGGTGCGGACGACGTCCTCTCGCGCGACGCGTCAGGCTCGGGAACCGACGCCCCGGCTCGCGCGACCCGCTCGATGCGGCGACCCGCTCGAGGCCGGACCCGCACCCTCAGGCCCTCCGGCTTCACCGTCAAGGTGGTCTTGGTCGTGAGCTGGTAGTCGAGGTAGTCGACGAGCTCGAACCGCTGGAGCAGCATCCCGAGGACCAGCGTGGCCTCCTGCAGGGCGAACTGGCGGCCGATGCAGGCGCGCTGCCCGGTGCCGAACGGCTTGAACGCGTTGAGAGGCAAAGCAGAGCGGTGCTCCGGGCTCATGTGGTCAGGGTCGAACCGCTCGGCGTCAGGACCCCAGACCGCCTGGTCGCGGTGCAGCATCGGGATGATGACGGAGCAGCCGGTTCCCTTCGGGATCGCGTAGCGACCTCCGATCACCGTGTCCTCGAAGGGCTGGCGGGTGAAGAAGGGGGCGGTGGGCCAGAGGCGCAGGGTCTCCTCGAGCACCTGCGAGACGTAGGTCAGCCGGTGGACCTGGTCGAACGTCGGGACGGCTGTCTCGGCGAGCACGTCGTCGACCTCCGCCCGGGCGCGCTCGACGACCTCGGGGTTCTCGAGCAGGTAGTAGACCGCGAACGAGAGCAGCCCGCTGGTGGTCTCGTGGCCGGCGATCAGGAAGGTGATGCACTGAGCGATGATGTTCTCGTCCGGGAGCTTTTCCCCGGTCTTCCTGTCCACGCCGGTGAGCATGCGGCCGAGCAGGTCTGTGGCGTCGGCGTCCTCGCCCTGCGCTCGGCGGTCGTCGATGATGCCCTGGACCACGCTCAGCATGTACGCCTGGTCCTCTTCGGCCTGGCGCGCGGCACGGATGTTGAGCCGGCTCTGGACAGGCAGCTGGCGTGCCCGGTTCTGCGCCTGCAGCAACGAGCGCATCATCGCCATGACGAAGGGGTGCGGTGTCTCCCGGTAGAACGAGTTGAACCGGTAGCCGAAACCGCAGAGTGCGATCGTGTCGAGCGTCAACGCGGTCATGTCGACCGCGACGTCCACGTCGTCGTCCGGGTTGAGCCGCTCCCACTTGTCCATCAGCTGGTCGGCGATGTCGAGCATCTTCGGCATGTAGTCGCGCATCGACTGCATGCTGAACGGCGGCATCAGGATGTTGTGGGCCCGGTGCCAGAGAGGGTCGTCGGTGTCCGCCGTGAACAGGCCGCGCCCCACAGGAGTCTCCCGGACCGATGCGAGCCCACCGCCGACCTTCTTGTCGAACCTGGCCTCGTCGCAGAGCTCGTCGACGAGGTCCGCGCCCGACACCATCAGCCGGGTCCCGCCCGGGACGCTCAGCTTGAAGATCGGGCCGTACTGACGGGCCAGCTCCATGAACCCGGTGACCGGGTTGTGGCGGTCGACGTCGAGGATGTTCCCCACCAGCGGCAGCCCGCGGGGGCCGGGGATCTCGTCGATGCCCAGAGGTGCGGTCATGGTGGTCCTCCTGTCGGTCGCCGTACGAGGAGCAGGACGCTGACCAGCACCACCCAGCCCGGGAACACCAGCAGGATCACGGGGTGGAAGGTCGCGCTGAGCAGCAGGAACGCAGCGGCGAGGTAGCTGACGACGGCCAGCGACCGCGGGAGCACGCCCGCGAAGCGCGCCAGCCCGGTGGTCGTGATCATGTACATGGCGGCAGCACGTACCCCGTAGACGAACACCATCGCGTAGCCGACCGCGGACAGGGCGCGCGCCACGTCGGGGCCTGGGAGCGGGGCGCCCGAGAAGCGGGTGAGCAGCGCCACCGCACCGACCGCGGCGGTCCCCGCGAACATCAGGCAGACGAACAGCACTCCGGAGGCGAGGTTCAGCCAGTGCTGGACCTGTGACCATGAGCTCGGACGGAGCACCTGCAGCATGGTCCGGGTCGCGATCATGTGCCAGAGGCAGGCGATACCGGCGAACGGGACGATGTAGAGGCCCAGGATCACCAGCGAGCCGCGGTCGCCGGCGCTGTAGAAGGCCCTGTACTCGTCGTCCGGAGCGGCAAGCCCGGGGACCTGATGCACGAGCAGCATCGCCGCTGCGGTGAGCACCGCGAAGACCAACCCCGAGACACCGGCAAGGCCGGCTTGCGAGTCAGCAGGGAAGCGACCGGGAGCGCCCCCTCCCCCTGCTTCCGTTCGCAGGCTGCGGCGCATCAGAGCCCCTGTCGGGTCGCCGACGTCCCAACGGTGAGGCTGTCCCTCACTCCGTCGAGGACGACCTCGTCGGTTGTACGTCCAGCCCTGCGGGACGGTCAAGGTCGAGACCGTCCCGTTCAGGGGCGGTTCGCGGCGTTTTCAAGCGGTATTTCGTGTGCCGTTGCTGGTCCATGGCGAACAGGGCGCAACCCGGCGGTTTCACCGGTGTGACCACGGCGGCCCTGCTCGCAGACTCGTCGTCGTCACAACGTCGGCGCCCGGACAGCGAACCAGGCGCACAGGAGAAGAGGAAGATCGACATGACGACGCAGTGGTTGGTCAACGGCCTGATCCAGGCAGGAATGCTCGTGATCGTCGCGTGGGCGCTGTCCCGCTGGACCCGCGACATCGTCGGCCGAGCGCTGCTTGCGCTTATGTTGTTCGGCGCCGCCGTGACGTACGTGTACTACGCGGCCAGAGCCGGACAAGGCGAAGGTTGGCTCACGGCCGAGCTCCTCGGCGTCGCGCTCTACGTCGGCTTCGCCGTCGCCGGCCTGCGTCGCTCGCCTCTCTGGCTCGCAGCGGGCTGGGCGCTGCACCCCGTCTGGGACATGGCGCTCCACTACTTCGGTCCCGGCCACGCGTTCGCGCCGGACGCCTACGCGGTCACGTGCCTCAGCTTCGACCTGCTCGTGGCCGCCTACGTCGTCGTCGCGCACAGGTTCGACCTCACAGGCCGACGGGACGACGCCTCGGTCGCGGACGCCCAGGCTGCGGCGGCCGTCGAGCAGGTACCGGCCCGCAGCTGGTAGGTAGCCCCGCCGTCCACGATCACCTTCTCGTGCCCTTTCAGCCGGGCGCCCAGGGACTCCTCACCGGACCTCCCTGGGCGCCCGTCGCCGATGCCGAGCGGGCGGCGTCAGAGCCCGCCCCTGCCCAGCTGGTCGGCGATCCACTCGGCCTGGCGGATGGCCAGGGCGACGATGGTGAGGGTGGGGTTGGCGGCGGCGCCGGTCGTCATCACCGACCCGTCGCTGACGAAGAGCCGAGGGACGTCGTGCGCCTGGCCCCACTCGTCGACGACGCCGTCCTCGGGCCGGGCGCTCATCCGGCAGGTCCCGAGGTTGTGCGTCGCGGGGTACGGCGGCGTGTGGTGGGTCCCGACCGCTCCGACGGCCTGGTACATCAGGTCCGCCCGGCCGTAGCCGTGCTCGCGCATGGCCACGTCGTTGGGGTGGTCGTCGAAGTGCACGTCCGACGCGGGAAGCCCCCACTGGTCCTTGAGGGCGCCGTTGAGCGTGACTCGGTTGGTCTCCTGCGGCATGTCCTCACCGACGATCCACAGTCCCGCGGTGTTCTCGTAGGCGTCCAGCACCTCGGTGTACCCGGGGCCCCACGCCCCGGGATCGACGAACGCGGCGAGGAACGCCGGACCGAGCGACAGGGTCTCCATGTAGTAGCCGCCGACGAACCCGCGCGAGGTGTCCTGCCGGGCCTCGTCAGCGATGATTCCCGCCATCGTCTCGCCGCGGTACATGTGCACCGGGGCGTCGAACCTCGCATAGACCGAGCCCGTCGTGTGCCTCATGTAGTTGCGGCCCAGCTGCCCCGAGGAGTTCGCGAGGCCGTCCGGATGCAGCGCGCTCGCACTCATCAGCAGCAGCCGCGGAGACTCGATCGAGTTGCCGGCGACACACACGACCCTGGCGGCCTGGCGGTTCAGGTTGCCGTCCTTGTCGACGTAGAGCACCGCATCGGCCCGGCCCTGCCTGTCGTGGGTGATCTGTACGGCCTGGCTCTCCGGCCGCAGGTCCAGCCGGCCGGTCTCCAGGGCCCGCGGGATCTCCCGGACGGCGGTGCTCCACTTGGAGGTGTGCTTGTCGCCCTGGAAGTTGAACCCGTCCTGGACGGAACCGGGACGCCCGTCGTACGGCTCGGCGTTCGTCCCGTAGGGACCGGTCGCGTAGAAGCGGTAGCCCACCTTCTCCGCCCCATTGGCGAAGACCTTGTAGTTGTTGTTGGCCGGCAGCGGCGGACGGCCGTGCCGGTGGGTCGAGCCGATCGCGATCTCGGCCTTGTCGTAGTACGGCGCCAGGTCGTCCAGGCTGATCGGCCAGTCGAGCAGGTTCGCGCCCTCGACGTCCCCGTAGTACGTCCTGGCCTTGAGCTCGTAGGCCCGAAAGCGCGGCGTCGCCCCCGACCAGTGCGTCGTCGAGCCCCCCACCGCCTTGACGATCCACGCCGGCAGGTTCGGGAAGTCCCGCGCGAGCCGGTAGGAGCCGGACGCCGTGCGGCTGTCCAGCCAGGCCATCTGGTTGAACGCTGCCCACTCGTCGTTCTCGTAGTCCTGAGGCGTGAGGAACGGACCCGCCTCCAGCACCACGCAAGGGATTCCCCGGCCGGTCAGCTCGTACGCGAGGGTCCCGCCGCCGGCTCCGGAACCGATGATGACGACGGCCTCGTCGTCGTGGTCGATCGCCTGTCCCTGCTGGTTGTTCGCGGTCATCGACGCTCTCCTTCCGTCGCTGCCGCCTGGTCCGCGGGAGCGACCTCGACCAGGGGCTCAGGTCCGCTGTACTCCTCGATGCGCGGCGTCGCCAGCCAGCTCAGGTCGTCGAAACCGCGGTGGATGTAGCCGCCCTTGTCGTACGACGGTCCCTCGTAGCCGAGCAGCTCCCAGACCTCGGCGTCGTTGTAGAGAGTGACGACCGCCGCCGAGCGGATGAACCTGAAGAACGCCGCGTCCTCGATCTCGCGGAGCAGCGCGAGCGCCCTTTGGTCGTCCAGGTCGACGAACCTGCCGCCGGCTCGCGCGTCGAGCGCGGTGAGCCCCTGGGGAAGGACCAGGCGGTACCACAGCGTGGAGGCCGCCTGCGCGAGGATCGCCTCCGCCGTGCGCTCGTACGGGCCGTCGGGAAAGCGTGGGTGGGGATAGGCCACTCGGAGCAGACGCACCAGGCAGCGCTGTCCGTCCGCGTCCGGGGTCGGGGTGTCAGCCACGTGTCCTCCTGGGCTGAGGCGATGTGAGCGGGGTCACGCTAAGCAGCGACGACCTCGGGTCCCAACCCGCCTTCTCGCGGGGTGAGAACGAGGAGGGCGTGGCTTGAAGGGACGCGCGGGACCGGGGTGGCCGCGGGCGACCTCGGGGATCGAGCCGCCAGGACGATCGTGTCGACCTGAGAGTCACCGCGTGCTGCCGGACCGGAAGAAGCGGCTGATCCGTGAGGCAGTCGTCCGGAGGACGGCCTCGACGTCCGCGCGTCCCGTGGCGAACCGCGCGTCCGGTCCCGACACCGCCACCGAGCCGATGAGCTCGCCGTTGAGGCCGCGGACCGCCGCCGCGGCACAGCTTGCCCCGGCCTGGAACTCGCCGAACTCCCACGCGACACCGCGGCTCGCGACCGTGCACAGCTGCTCCTCGAGCTCGGTATGCCCGGTGATGGTGCCGGGCCCGTAGCGAGGCATCGGCTCGGGGTCGAGGTGCAGCGCCCGCTGCTCCTGGTCCATGTCGGCCAGGAGGATCTTGCCGAAAGCCGTTGCGTGCGGGGCCTCGTGGAAGCCGAACTCCAGGGGCTTCAGGCGGGGGAACGCCGGGGAGTCGGCCGTGAACACCACGACGACCTGCGCACCCCGATGGAGCGCGAGGTACGCCGCGACGCTCAGCTTCTGGTGCAGCGCGGTCACCTCCGCCCGCACCTCCCGCGGCACGCCGATCTGCTGGTGGAGAGAGACGCCGAGCTGGTGCAGCTTGTAGCCGAGCTCGAACCGCTGCTCCCGGCGGATGTGGACGAGGTAGTCGCTGTCCAGCAGCTCGCGGACGAGCCGGTACACGGTGGGCACCGGCAAGCCGGTCGCGTCCGAGATCTCCCTCGCAGAGGCACCACCTCGCGCGGCCACGACCTCGAGGATGTCCAAGGTGCGGTGCACGGACCCCGACCGAGCAACGCGCCCGGCGGCTTCTCGGTCGCCTCCGGCTGCGGCCGCTGCCATGCCGCCAGCCTACGTCGGAACGACCCGTAGGCCGGGTCTCTCGTACGGCGAGAATCGGGCCTGGGCGATCTGGCCCGGTCATGGCAGCATCGCCGTCGTCCCCTGAACGAGTCCCGAGGGAGCTGAGAATGATCTTCATCTGCGTCAAGTGGAAGGTCAAGCCGGAGTACGCCGACCGCTGGGTCGAGCTGACCCGGGAGCTTACGGAGAGCACGCGCGCAGAGGAGGGAAACCTGTTCTTCGAGTGGTCGCGCAGCGTCGACGACCCGAACCAGTACGTGCTCATCGAGGCGTTCAAGGACGACGCTGCCGAGGCGCATGTGAGCTCCGACCACTTCAAGCGGGCGCAGGCCGAGCTGCCCCAGTACGTCCAGGAGACGCCGCAGGTGCGGAACACGCTGATGGAGGGCGACCACTGGGACCGGCTGACAGAGTTCGAGATCCGCTGAGCGGCCGCACCGACTCCGGATGCTGAGGCAGGCGCGGTGTCCCTCGTGTGTCGCAGGGACCGCCGCGCCTCTCAGAACGGCCAGCGCTCGTCGCGCCCCGCCTCCAGGAGCGGGATCGAGGCGAAGCCCTCGTCGCTCAGGCCGCCGAAGGTGTGCCGGTTTCCCACACCGGACGGGCCGTGGCCGTACTGGTAGCCGGCCACGTTGAAGGTGTAGACCGGCACGCTCGCCGGCACCGCCTTCGTCGGGTCGGCACCCCACCGGCCGGCCCAGGCCTGCTCGTCGGTGACGACGACGACTCGGTCGTGGCCGCGGTAGTGGCGCCGGACCGCGTCGGCGGTGTTGGTGCCACCGAGGTCACCCATCCGCCCGGCCACGTTCAGCACGGAGTCTCCCCGACGGAACGGCACCTCCGCGCTACCCGTGCCGAACTCGACCAGGTTCGCCGACGTGGCCCGCACAGCCAGCGCCGCACCGAACACCGCGGCGGCGTCCGCGCGAGTCAGCGTCGAGCGGCGGGACAGCCCAGCGAACATCGACCCGGACCTGTCGACGAGCACCAGCGTGCGACCCGCCAGCGACGGGACGGCGGCCACGCTCGCCTGGAGTGCTCGTTCGAGCGCCCACGACCAGCGGACCGACGGCGCCGTCCGGTATGCGGCGAGGAACCGCAGCGGCAGCTGCCGCGAGCGGCCTACCTCCTCCGGGTCGGACAGCCGCGCCGCCACCCGTGCGGCGACGTCCTCGGAGACAGCCGTCTCGTCGAAGTTGCGCAGGTTGCGCAGCAGGGCCATGTAGCCCATCGACGGGATGAGCACCTCCCAGGCGGCGGCGTCGAGCGGGCCCTGCAGCCAGCCGGCGACGTGTTCCCATGCCATGCCTGCCGGGCCGAGGACCGCCTCGCCCTCGGCGAGGAGAGCTCGCCGCCACTCCACCGGCACCGCCAGCAGCCGCTGCCGGGCGTGCAGCACCCGGAGCTGCTCCGGGACGGCGTCGCCCCGGTCGTGGCGCCGGTCGAGCGCGTGCCGGAACAGCGCACTCTGCCGCTCGTCACGAGGCGTCGGGTGGGTCAGCTCCAGCACGTCCGCGAACCGGAACCCGCGCGCCTGGCCGTCGTACTTGACCAGGGCGCGCTCCGAGTACAGACGCACGGCGGCGTCGGCCACGCCACGCTTGACCGGCTTCGGGAACGCCCGGCCGTTGCGCGCGGCCCAGTAGGCGAGGAGCTCCCCCGGCTCGTCCGCCCGGTCGAGCGCAGCGTCCACCAGAGCCCGGTTGCCGCCTTCGACGCCGGCCGCGAGCCGTGCCTGCACCGCCTCGGCGGCCACCACGAGGGCGACCGACCTCAGGTGCACACCCGTGCGCAGCCACCGCACGAGCCGAAGCGTCCAGTCGCCGTCCTCGACCGCGACCCGCGCCACGAGGGCGGACAGCCGCGCGTCGCGCTCGGCAGCCGCCTCGTAGAAGGTGTCCTCCGCGACGAAGGAGGTGACCGCGAGCAGGAACAGCTCGCCCTTGGCGTCCCGGGCGTAGCCGGGCGCGCCCTCGTGGGTCGCTCCGCTCGCGCGCTCCTCGGTCGCGACGACGCTGGTGCCGGTACGGAGCAGACCCCGCAGGTTGAACTTGCTCATCTCTTGTCCCTCCTTCCGAGGTGCGACGTGGGTGGGGACGAATGCGTGGTGTCCGAGGACCAGGGCGACGGCGGCGGCGTCCTCACTGGCAGCGAGGCTTCGGTTGCAGGCGAAGTAGCCGCAGTCTGCGCACCGGACACCAGACGCAGCGCGGGTCGTGCCGAGGACCAGGTCGACGAAGGCGCCATGGCGCTCTGCCGCTGAGCTACGCCCGTGAACGGACGGCGGGACTCGAACCCGCGACAACCCCATTTCGAGTGGAAGTAGCCCTCGTCTTCGCACCGGCACTGTCCGCGCTGCGACGTCTTGAGCTGTGCCCCGGGAACCGGGACCACGAGAGCCGCCGCCTGCAGCGGCAGGGGCGGCTCTCATGCCATGCGCGCATGCACTACATGAGAGACCTCGCGGTCCCGCTCTCGACTCGGCACCGGTGGGCGCACGGCGGGCTCCCCGTCGGCCTGTCCGCCAACGACATCAGCTGCTCGTGCGCCATCGGGGCTCCCTCGACATCGTTCATGGCGAGTGCCGCGGTGACCGAGTGTGGAGAGCGCCGGCCGGGGCTCGCAAACTGTTTTTGCCAGGACCGGCACGTCGGTACGGTGCCGACCATGTCGGACGTGCCGAACGTCGAGTACGGCGACCGTGCTGTGGCTCTCCCCAACGAGATCCTGCGCTCGGTCGTCGGCAGCGGGGTGCACGGCATCGCGATCGAGGGCACCGACGACCACGACGAGATGGGTGTCTACATCGAGCCGCCGGAATGGGTGCTCGGTGTCGAGCGGCATCGTGAGGACTACATCTGGCGTACGCAGCCCGAGGGGGTACGCAGCGGGCACGGTGACATCGACCTGGTGCTGTACTCGCTACGGAAGTACCTGCGCCTGGCGATCAAGGGAAACCCGACCGTTCTACTGCCGCTGTTCGCGTCGCAGGAGTCGTTGGTCGTCGTCACGCCGCTGGGGAAGGAGCTCCGGGAGCTGCGGGCGGCCTTCCTGTCGCGGCGCGCCGTCGAACGCTTCCTCGGCTACATGCGCTCACAGCACGAGCGGATGCTCGGGCAGTCCAGGCGCAACGTGCCCAACCGACCGGAGCTGATCGTCAAGTGCGGCTGGGACGTGAAGTACGGCAGCCACGCTCTGCGTCTCGCCCATCAAGGCTTCGAGATCGCCTCCACCGGCAGCCTCACCCTGCCGATGCCGGACCGCGAGCGCGCCCGGGTGCTGGCGGTCAAGCGCGGTGACGTCGCTCGAACGGAGGTGTCAGCGGAGATCTCACGGCTGGAGACGGCCGTCCGGGCACTGCTGGACGAGGACCGCTCGCCGCTCCCACGCACTGCGGACCTGGACCGGGTCAGCGCGTGGGCGATCGACGCTCAGCGGCGCCACTGGCAGTGGACGTGAGACGGCTTTGACCGCCCGGAGCCGGAGGGCAGCCGGGACGCGCCCGACGAGGCGCGTTCCGGCTTCCGGGCCGAGGCGCTGTCGAATGCGTGGGCAGGGCGGGTCGGGCGGCAGTCAGCTCGCGGAGGCGTCGAAGCCCGTCATCCGGATGAGCTTGGCCGGCACCCCGGCCACGATCGCGTCGGCCGGCACGTCCTTGGTCACCACTGCACCGGCACCGACGATGGCGCCGTCGCCGATCGTCACGCCGGGGACGACCGTCACTCGCGCCCCGAGCCACACCTTGCGACCGATCACCACCGGTGCCGGGATCATGTCGGCGCGCCGGTCGGGGTCGATGCCGTGGTCGAGGGTCGTCAGAGTGCTGCCGTGGCCGATGAGCGAGCCGTCCCCGATCGTGATGCCTCCGGTGTCCTGGAAGCTGCAGCCGAGGTTGATGAAGACGTTCTTGCCCAGGGTCCGGTTCTTGCCGAACTCGCAGTAGAACGGCGGGAAGACGACGACGGACTCGTCCACCGTCCTGCCGGTGAGACGAGACAGCAGAGCCCGCACCTCCTCGGCGGTCCGGTATCCCGTGTTCATCTCGGCCATGGTCTGCAGCGCCGCCTGCGCGACGCCGTGCATGAACTCGTGCTGCTCCGACCCGCCTTCGATCAGCTCTCCGCGGTTCACGTGGTCCAGGAAGTCCTGCAGCTCCACCCTGCGATCCTGGCACTGTCGTGGCCCGTGACGCGCACTGCGCCCAGGCGTGCTTCCTCCCCCGGACCGCGTCGCAGCACGAGCATCCAGACCATCCGACTGGTCAGCGGCGACGCAGCGGTGGGCGAAGCGCCGTCTGGACGGCCCCAATCTCGGCCAGTGTCGACGTGATCCCCGCGTCACATTCGGAGTAGCTCCTCCATGAGTTCGGCCGTTCGGTACGCCTTGGCTCCTCGCAGCGCCGCGATGGTGGATTCGTCAGTCGCTCCGGGAAGTCGAGATGTTGCCGTGCGGTGCACTTGATCATCGCCTCCGGTGCCTCCTCGACCAGGGTTTCTGAGCAGAGCATCAGAGGTGATGGTTTCGATGCCGAGCGTTGCCATCACCTCGGGTGGGAACCCGACGCGGTCGTCGCTACACAGGAATGTCGCGTCAGCCGCGACCGCCGCAGCGATGACATGCCGGTCGTCCTCGTCGGTCAACGTGAAACGACCGACTGCCGCAGTGGCCTCGTCGGTCAGCTCGACCTGGGAGTACGGGAACGTCCTGTTCATCGCCGTGACAAGTCGCTCCCCTGCGGCATTGTCGAAGCCCTCGATGTTCTCCATCAGATGCTCGACGACCTCGTCCAGAATCTCCTTGCTCCACCGGACTCCGATGAGCTGACGGGCCATCGCATACAGGATGTAGTCCCGCAGCACTCGCGGGTAGAGGACATTGGCGTCGCCGAGGACGACGCTTAACAGGACGCGGGGCTCGGCCTCCTCCCCGCTCACTCCAACAGACCCAACTCGTTCTGCAGCCGGGAAAACTCCTCCATGCCGGCCTCCATCTGCGCGCGCTCGGCCTCGAGGAACGAGCGGATGGAGACGACCTTGACGCGGTGGTGCGTACCGACCTTGCGGAAGGCGAGCTTGCCTTCGTCCATCAGCCTGCGGACCTGGGGGCGGGACATGCCGAGCAGTTCGGCGGCTTCGGCGGGAGTGACCTCGGCGTTGCCCCGGGTCAGCACGACCTCCTGGCCGCGCGCCCTAGCGTCGACCAGCCTGGAAAGCCACTCTGCGGTTTCGCGGGAGACACAGACCTTGATCTCGTCGCCGCCCTTGTCCAGGGCACGGTGCAGCGCGTCGGCATCCCGGGTGAGCAACTCGGTCATGATTCACCCTTCAGCGAGGCTATCTGCTCTAGGTGCACCAAGTGCAACAGCCGCACGACGAGGCGACAGCGTGATCGCGTGCTCGTCACGGAGCCAGGGACTCCGATATCCGTGGTGACGGACGACGACGGTCTCGTTTGGGCTCCCCACGAGAGGCCGTCCCCTTCGCAGGTGTTTCTCTTTGGCCAGAGGCACGAGAAAAGCCCCCTCAGAAGATCCTCTGAGAGGGCTATTCTCCTTGTAGCGGGGGCAGGATTTGAACCTGCAACCTCTGGGTTATGAGCCCAGCGAGCTACCGAGCTGCTCCACCCCGCGTCGGTGTCTCCACTGTACGTGGCCCGCGAGCCGGAGAGCAAATCGGGGCCGCCGGATGGTCCCGGCGGCCCCGACCTCGCTCACCCGTCGCTTACGGCGACGCCGTCGCCGGTGCGGTGGCGCCCGGAGTCGGCGTGGCTCCCGCCGCACCCTGGGCCGCCCGCAGCTCGGCCTCGGCGGTCAGCGCCCGCTGGATCGCGTCGTCCAGCTTCTTCTGCGCCTCGCCGTAGGCGGCGAAGTCCTGGCCCGCCAGGGCGTTCTGGCCGTCCTGGATGGCCTGGTTCGCATCCGTCAGCGCCTGCTGCAGGCGGGCCTGCGCGTCCTGTGCCGGCGCCTGCTGCCCCGCCGTCCCACCGGTCGCGCCGCCCGTGGCACCACCCGCGGCGCCGCCGGTGTTGCCCGAGGCCGCCGCGCCGGCGTCCCCGGCGCTCGCACCGGAGTCGCCGCCGAAGACCTGGTCGAGCGCGGCGTCGAGCGTGCCGGCGAACCCGATGTTCCCGCCGAACGACACGAGCACCCTCTGCAGCAGCGGGTAGGAGGTCTCGCCCGCGCTCTGCACGTACACCGGCTGCACGTACAGCAGCCCGCCACCGATCGGGAGGGTGAGCAGGTTGCCGCGCTTCACCTGGGAGTCTCCGCGGGCCAGGATGTTCAGCTCGTTGGACACCGTCGGGTTGGCGTTGAAGTCGTTCTGCACCTGCCCGGGGCCGGGGACGACGGCGTCCCGCGGCAGCTGCAGCAGCCGCAGCTGTCCGTACCCCTCCGCCTTCTTGCCCGCGACGTTGCCGGCGTCGGCGTCGACGGCCACGAACCCGGTCAGGACGTTGCTGACGTTGCCGGCCGTCGCGTCCGGGATGTACGCGGACGTCAGGG
>JBKHWX010000098.1:0-7885 GCA_046566325.1 Actinomycetes bacterium
GTCGACACGTGCGCGGCCGAGTTCGAGGCGGTGACGCCGTACCACTACTCGAGCTACGACCTCGAGGACGAGGTCGAGCCGAGCGACCGGCGCAAGGTCGTCATCCTCGGCAGCGGCCCCAACCGGATCGGGCAGGGCGTCGAGTTCGACTACTCCTGCGTGCACGCGGCGTTCGCGCTGCGGGACGCCGGCTACGAGACCGTGATGGTCAACTGCAACCCGGAGACGGTCTCGACCGACTACGACACCTCCGACCGCCTCTACTTCGAGCCGCTGACTCTCGAGGACGTGCTGGAGGTCGTGCACGCGGAGCAGCGCAGCGGCGAGGTGGTCGGCGTCATCGTCCAGCTCGGCGGCCAGACCCCGCTCGGCCTCGCGGCGGGTCTCGCGGCGGCCGGGGTCCCGATCGCCGGCACGAGCCCGCACGCCATCCGCCTCGCCGAGGACCGGGGCGCCTTCGGACGCGTGCTGGCCGAGGCCGGCCTCGTGGCCCCGCGGCACGGCACGGCGTTCAGCCTCGAGGGGGCGAGGGCGGTGGCCGCGGACATCGGGTACCCCGTCCTCGTCCGACCCTCCTTCGTGCTCGGCGGTCGGGGGATGGAGATCGTGTACGACGACGAGCACCTCGCCGACTACCTGGTGCGCGCGGCCGACACCCACGTCGTCATCAGCCCCGACCACCCCGTGCTCGTCGACCGCTTCCTGGACGACGCCATCGAGCTCGACGTGGACGCGCTGTTCGACGGCGAGGAGCTGTACCTCGGCGGCGTGATGGAGCACATCGAGGAGGCCGGCATCCACTCCGGGGACTCGGCGTGCGTGCTGCCGCCGGTCACGGTCGGGCGTGCCGACATCGAGAGGGTGCGCGCCTGTACCGAGGCGATCGCGAGGGGCGTCGGCGTCCGCGGCCTGCTCAACGTGCAGTTCGCGCTCGCCGCCGACGTCCTGTACGTCCTCGAGGCCAACCCCCGCGCCAGCCGGACGGCGCCGTTCGTGTCCAAGGCGACCGGCGTCGCCCTCGCGAAGGCGTGTGCACGCGTCATGCTCGGCTCCACGATCGCGGAGCTGCGTGCCGAAGGGATCCTGCCGAGAACCGGGGACGGCGGCACGCTGCCGGCCGAGGCGCCGGTCTCGGTCAAGGAGGCCGTGCTGCCGTTCAAGCGTTTCCGCACGGTGGACGGGAAGGTCGTCGACAGCCTGCTCGGCCCCGAGATGCGCTCCACCGGGGAGGTGATGGGGATCGACACCGACTTCCCGTCCGCGTTCGCGAAGTCCCAGGCGGCGGCGTACGGCGGGCTGCCGACGTCCGGGACGGTGTTCGTGTCGATCGCCGACCGCGACAAGCGAGCGATGGTCTTCCCCGTGAAGCGGCTCGTCGAGCTGGGCTTCAAGGTGCTGGCGACCGAGGGGACGGCGGAGACCCTGCGCCGCAACGGGATCACCAGCACCACGGTCCGCAAGCACAGCTCCGGACCGGGGCCGGACGGCGAGCCGACGGTCGTGACCCGCATCCTGGACGGCGAGGTGGACATGGTCGTCAACACGCCGACGGGGTCGTCCGCGCGGCTGGACGGCTACGAGATCCGCGCTGCGACCACGGCGATGGACCGACCCATCATCACCACGGTGCAGGAGCTGGGGGCGGCCGTGCAGGGGATCGAGGCCGTGGGCGGCGTCGTCCGCGTGCGCTCGCTGCAGGACCACGCGGCGGCGCTCCACGAGGTGTGGGGCAGGTGAGCGGAGCAGCCGGAGGCCCCGCGTACCGGCTGCTGTTCGACCGCGTGCTGCGCCACGTCGACGCGGAGACCGCCCACCGAGGTGCGATGAGCGCGATGCGTGGCGTCGCCGCCGTCCCCGGGCTGGCGAGAGCCGGCGCGCGCGTGCTCGGCGCCCACGACCCGGCGCTCGCGGTCGACGCGTTCGGGCTGCGCCTGCCCGGCCCGCTGGGCATCGCCGCCGGGTTCGACAAGAACGCGGTCGCCGTCGACGCGCTCGCCGCACTCGGCTTCTCCTTCGTGGAGATCGGCACCGTCACCGGCCGAGGCCAGCCGGGCAACCCGCGGCCGCGGCTGTTCCGGCTCCCCCGAGACAGGGCCGTCCTGAACCGGATGGGCTTCAACAACAAGGGCGCGGCAGCGGTCCGGGAACGGCTGGAGGAGAGGCGGGCACGCCCGGCGGCGGTACCCGTCGTGGTGGGGGCGAACATCGGCAGGACCAGGGGGGTGCCCGCGAGCGACGCCGTCCAGGACTACGTGGCGAGCGGTCGGCAGCTGGCGCCGGTCGCCGACTATCTCGTCGTGAACGTCAGCTCTCCCAACACACCGGGACTCCGTGACCTGCAAGCCGTGGAGCAGCTGCGACCCCTGCTCTCGCAGGTCCGGCGAGCGGCTGACGACTCGGCGGGGCGCGCCGTCCCGCTGCTCGTGAAGATCGCGCCCGACCTCCCGGACGACGACGTCCTCGCGGTCGCTGATCTCGTGCTGGAGCTCGGCCTCGACGGTGTCGTGGCCACCAACACGACGGTCGATCGCGACGGCCTGGCCACTCCCGCCTCAGAGATCGCCGCTCTCGGTCCCGGCGGCCTCTCGGGACCGGTGCTGCGCCGACGCTCGCTCGACGTGCTGCGGCTCCTGCGGGGCAGGGTGGGCGACCGGGCCGTCCTCGTGTCGGTCGGCGGCGTCTGGACGGCGGCGGACGTGTGGGAGCGCGTCCTCGCGGGGGCGACCCTCGTCCAGGCGTACACGGCGTTCGTGTACTCCGGGCCCCTGTGGCCCCACGACGTCCAGCGTGGGCTCGCGCGTCACGTGCGCCTCGGCGGGTACGCGAGGGTCCAGGAGGCCGTCGGCGCCGGGCTGCTCCCGCAGCGGGGGACGGGCGCGCCGTGACGGACCCTCAGCCGTTCGGCACCCGGCTGCGCGCCGCCATCTCGAGGTTCGGCCCCCTCTGCCCCGGCATCGACCCGCACCCTCCGCTGCTGCACGCGTGGGGCCTGGACGACGACCTCGACGGCCTTCGCACGTTCGCCCTGACCGCGGCCGAGGCGTTCGGGGGGCACGTGGCCGCGGTCAAGCCGCAGTCGGCCTTCTTCGAGCGGCACGGCTCGAGGGGGATCGGCGTGCTCGAGGAGGTCCTTGACGTCCTGCGCTCCGCGGGCACGTTGAGCATCGTCGACGTGAAGCGCGGGGACATCGGCTCGACTATGCAGGCGTACGCCGACGCCTACTGCTCCGACGAGTCCCGCTTGGCCGGCGACGCCGTCACCGTCTCGCCGTACCTGGGCTTCGCCTCGCTCAGCCCGGTGCTGGACCTGGCGGCGCTTACCGGTCGCGGGGTGTTCGTGCTCGCGCTCACCTCCAACCCCAACGGCGCGCAGGTGCAGCACGCGGTGTCGTCGTCCGGTCTGTCGGTGGCGGCCGAGATGGTCGCGGCGGCGGCGGACGAGAACGCCGCCCACCTGCGGGACGCCCCCCGGGACGAGCTCGGTCCGGTCGGCCTGGTCGTCGGCGCAACCATCGGGGACGCCGTCCGGCGGCTCGGCCTCGACCTCGCCTCCGTGCGCGGCCCGCTGCTCGCCCCGGGCATCGGCGCGCAGGGCGCGACTGCGGCGGACCTGCGCCGCGTGTTCGGCGACGCGCGGGCGAACGTGCTGGCGTCGTCCAGCAGGGAGGTGCTCGCCGCGGGGCCGGACCCCGAGCGGCTGCGCGCTGCCGCCGAGCGGGTGGCCGAGCAGTGCTCTGCCGCCCTTCGGGGCTGAGCGGGCGGCCCGCAGCGCCGCCGGGCTACGGCGTGCCGGTGCTCTCCTGCGGCGTGCCGGGCGTCGTCCCCGGTGGTGGCTCGACGGTCACAGGGACATCCACGTGCGTGGTCACCGGGACGGCGACGGGGACGGCGACGACGGAGGCCTCCTCGCCGCTCCCGGCGTGCCCGCTCTCGGAGGACGTCTCGGCCTCGGCAGCAGCCCCCGTCCAGCTCTTCTCTGCCTCGTGCACCTGGCGCGCGAGCTCCCACCCGAGGGCCTTGTAGGCGGTGAAGTGCGTGTCGTCGAACCACTGGTCCGTCGTGGAGTCGTTGGGGAAGACCGGCGACCGCACCGCGTGCGCGAGCAGGGGATAGGGCATGTCACGGGTCAGGACGGCCTTCGCGACGACGAGCCTGCCCGTCGTCCCGTCGGGCAGCCCGCTCTCGGGTGGGTAGGTGATCGTGCCGCGGATGACCGCCCGGTTCGACAGCCGACCGTTGAGCGGTGCGAGCGGGTCCTTCGGGTCGATGGCTTCGCCTCCGCCGGGGACCAGCGCCCACTGGTCGTCGAGCTCGATCTTCACGCCGAGCTCCTCGTAGGCCAGGTCGATCGCGTCGGCGAGCGTGCCGGCGACCGGCGGGGTGTCGCCGCTCGCGTCGATGCAGTAGATCTGCGTGCAGCGCCGTCGCAGCAGCTCGACGAGGCCCAGGTTCTCGTAGTGGCCGCCGTCGGTGATGAACAGGAAGCGGTCGTCGCACGGGAAGCTGCCGAGGATCTCGCGGAGCAGGTAGTTCAGGCGGCGCAGGCGCGGCAGGCTCGGCACCGACCAGTCGTCGGCGTCCTCCCGCCTCGCGGACATCCACGCGCTGAGGAACGCGGGGTTCGGCAGCCACGTGCCGAGCCGCGCGTTGGTGAGGGCGAAGAAGGTCTGGAAGGCCCGCGCCTGGCGGCCCATGGCGGAGGCGAACGCGGCGCCGGAGACGGCGACGGCCGCCTGCACGGTGAGGTCCCGCTGGATGTGCTCGGACGTCGCGGCCTCGAGGTCGGAGGTGCGGGCGTAGCCGACGTCCGGACCACCGACCCACGTGCCCGTCATCGTGAAGGAGACCGCTCGCCGTCCGGGCGGTGTGCGCTGCTGCCCGCTGAGGTTCGCCGCCGCGGCGAAGACGACCTCGGGGAAATCCGCGTGCCGCTGCCCGTAGACGCTGAGCGTGGTGCGCTCGTGGTCGTAGTCGTACGGGCGGGCCTGCACCTGTCCGGACGGGAGGCGCAGCGGCCGGACGGCGAACGCCGAGGCGAGGCGCCAGCGGTAGAAGGGGTGCAGGCTCATCCAGGTCTGGTCGACGAGCAGCCACGTCAGCCCGAGCACGACCACCGCGGCGACCAGCGGGACGAGCGTCCTGACGTTCTCGCGCATGAAGCTGCTCGCCTGGTCGGGCGTTGCTGGGTCGGCGGTGACGACGGCCACCGCCGCGAGGATCAGCAGGAGCAGGACCGCGACCAGTATCAGCGCCAGGGTCACGACGAGGCGCTGGAACAGCCCGGCGCCCATGTTCCCGAGCAGGCTCGCCTTGCTGCGCAGCCAGCCGAGCTGCTTGCCGATGCTCTCGCGCTGGCGCCACAGGATCCCCCCGAGCGTGGCGAGGTAGGCCAACACGACGGTCCCCGTGGCACCGCGGATCACGCCGACGCCCGAGCCGCTCTGGGCGCCGATCGTCGTCACGGCCACGCTCGACCACAGCAGCGCCGGGACGGCGACGGTCAGGACGGCGACGAGCAGCAGCGCCTGGAACGACCGCCGCACGAGCACCTGGCCGACGGCCGAGACGCCTCCGGTGTCCACGAACGCGGCGAGCTTGACCACGTACAGGGCGAGAGTGACGAGGCCGAGGGACACCAGCGCGAGCCGCGCCCCGGTCCCGGGGAGGGGGAACGGAGGCGCCGTCGACGCGAAGAACGACTGCCGCAGCCCCTTGAGGGGCACGACCGGCAGCACGCGGTAGAACAGGCCGACCACGAAGCCCGCGGCGACGGCTGTGACGGCGAGCAGCGCCAGCGAGAACAGCAGGTTGCGCAGGAGCACGCCGAGCGCGACCAGCCACTGCGCCAGGCCGTCCGCGATGTAGCTGCTGTGCCGGCGGACGTGGTCCTCCTCGACGGACCCGGGCATCAGCGCCGTCTGGGGGGTGGCACAGCTCCGGCCGGCCGTGCCCTCGGGGGGCGGCTGGAGCGCCATCTGCAGGGCTCCGGCCGTGTAGCCACCGCCGGACACGGAGACGAGGTAGCGCGCGGCCAGCAGCTCGCGGCGCAGCCCCTGCAGTGCTCCGAGCGTCACCGAGGCCGAACGCACGCCGCCGCCGGAGACGCAGAAGCCGGTGACCCGCCGGCCGTCGCCGGCGCCGTCCCCCTGGGCGTCGCCGGCGCCGTCCCCCTGGGGGCCGCCGTCCGGCTGGGTGCCGACCGGGGACGACGCAGCCAGGCCGGGGACGAGGTACCCGCGCGCCCACCTCTCGCTCCGGCTGCCGTCCGCGGGGCCCGACCCGACCGGGGACGGCGCCACGCACTCCATCCGTGGCTGCTCGGGAGCTCCCATGCTGCGGCGCACGTATCCCCACGAACGGCGCAGCACGACGACAGCGGCTGCCAGGGCGACGGGTACCGCGACGAGGAGCGCGCAGCACTTGACCACGCTCGCGGCCGACGCGAACGGCAGCAGGCGCGTGCTCGCCTGGCCGAGGGCCAGCAGAGCTGCGCTGGTCTCCAGGGCGTCCATGACGACGGCGAGCACCGCGCACTGGAAGGCCGCGGTGGCCAGCCGCCGGGCGCCCTCGCTGTAGAAGACGCGGGTGCCGAGATCGGTGAGCAGGCCGAGGCACACGCCGTACCCCGCGATGAGGGCGCCGTTCCAGCGAAGGGCCGTCCTCAGGGCGGAGAGGTCGGCGGGCGGCCAAGGGTGCGGGTCGCCGGGGACCTGCAGGCTGAGCGGGGAGCCGGACGGCGCGTGCGCCAGGTAGAGCCACGCGCCCACCGCCAGAGCGACCAGAGCGACGGCCAGCGAGAGCAGGGCCTGCCCGCAGGTCGGCGTCCGGGGCCGTTCCCGTCGTTCGCCCATCTGGACCCCCAGGGGAGAGGGGAAGGACGTGTCAGTCGTCCATGATCCCTCGCCCCGGGTGGTTTGTCCGCAGCTTGTGCGTTTGCTGTCCGGCGCAGCTTTCTCGAACGCACGGTGTCGAGATGCTGGGCGTGCGAGGGCGGCGGGCCTACGGCTCGCGGTTGTCGCCGTCCCGCTGGACGTACACCGCGACGAGGACGGCGAGGTCCGATATCGCGAGCAGGGTGCCGGAGACCTCGTGGCCGCCGGTGATCAGGTGGGTGGACACGATGAAGACGAAGAGCACGATGACGAGGCCGAACAGCTGGCCGAGACGCTCCGTGCGCGCCGCCCCCTGGACGAGCCGCCGCTCGAGGTCCATGCGCTGCTCGGCCTGGCGCTCGAGCATGGAGAGGATCCTGTCGGCCGAGCCCTCGAGGATCTCCTCGTAGGCGCGCAGCGTCTCGGCCGAGGGCAGCCCGGGGACGACGGGCGTCAGGTCGGCGCCGGGGTCACCGGTCGGCTCGGTGCGCTGGTCCCGGTTCACCACCATCGACCTCACGCTCCCGAGCCGGACGGCATGGAACCCGAGCCCGCCGCACCCGACCGCATCGACTGCAGGGACGACTCCAGGCCCGCCACGTACTCGTACGGGTCCGTCGGGCGGTGGTGGTGGGCCTCGAGCAGGCGGCCCAGACGCGGCAGCCGGCCGGTTCCGGACAGAGCGATCAGTGAGGCGACGCCGTGACGCAGCCCCGGCAGGGTGGGCAGCACCCGCACACCGCGGTCGGAGGTCACGACGACACGGTAGCCAGACGGCTGCGTGTCGCGGGTGACCGGCGCGCGAGTTCCTGGGAAGTCCCTTCTAGGAGCCAGCGGGAAGGTGCAACAACCGGGACTTGCGAGCAGAACGACGCGCGGCCCCCCCGCCTCGTCAGGGGGACGGCGTCCGGCCGCCGCGGTGGCGCAGCGTCACCTTCCGCCACTGAGGTCGCATTGCCGGGTGTCCCGCGCACTCGCTAGGTTCGGCACTCGGCTCGGGGCGCCGCTTCCTT
>JBKHWX010000099.1:0-3275 GCA_046566325.1 Actinomycetes bacterium
CGTCCTCGCAGACGGCCACCACACGGATACCGGAGCTCTCCGACGCGATCTCGCGAGGGCGGATCCCCCCGGCGTGGTTCATGTCCACGCTGCCCTCGAGCATCGTGCTCTTGCAGGTGCCGCAGACCCCCTCGCCGCAGGACGAGGGCAGGGTGAGCCCAGCTCGCGCCGCCGCCAGCAGGAGAGGTGTGTCGCTGGCGCACTCGATGGTCCGACCGCTACGCCGGAACTCGACCGTGTACGTCTCGGTGGCCTGCTCGGTCGAACCCGCCGCCGGGGGGACGTCGGCGCCCGCCTCCGGCTCGGGCAAGCCGGGAAAGGTGAAGGTCTCCTCGTGACAGCGGTCGGCGTCCGCACCCAGCTCGGCGAGGACGCTCCGGACCGCCTCCATGTACGGAGGCGGGCCGCAGGTGAAGACCTCTCGGCTCGCCAGGTCGGGGGCGATCGCCTCCAGCACGGGCCGGGTCAGCCGGCCGCGCACGCCGGCCCACTGCTCGTCGGGTGCGTCGTCCTCGCAGACGGCCACCACACGGATACCGGAGCTCTCCGACGCGGTCTCGCGCAGCTCGTCCCGGAAGATGATGTCGGCCGGGGTGCGTGCGCAGTGCACGAACAGCACGTCGGCCGGCCCGACGAGGCCGTGGATCGTCCGGGTCATCGACATCAGGGGTGTGATCCCGCTGCCCGCCGAGAGGAAGAGGTACCTGTCGGCCGGGTGCTCGGCGATCGTGAACCGACCCATCGGCCCACTGATCTGCAGGGTCTCTCCGGGCCACAGGTTGTCGTGGAGCCAGTTCGAGACCGGTCCGCCGGGCACCCGCTTCACCGTGATCGTCAGGTCGCCCGAGCGCAGCGGCGACGAGGCTATCGTGTAACAGCGCTGGACCTCGTGCCCGTCGATGCTCACCGTGACGGTGAGGTACTGACCGGCATGGAAGCGGTGCCGTCGAGGCCGCGGTGGCCGGAGCCGGAAGCTCTTGACGTCGTGGGTCTCATCCGCCACGCCGACGCACAGGTATCGGCCGTCGAGCTCGTCGCTCCACCCGGACCCGTCAGCGCCCTCGTCGGGGTCGTCGTCCAGGGCGGCCCAGCGGATAGCGGTGTCCGTCATCGGCCGAGGTGCTCGCGCAGGCGGTCGACGTACCAGCTGACGAACGCGTCGACCTGGTACTCGCTGGGGGAGTAGGGGCCGGGCTCGTAGGCAGGACTCGATACGCCCATCTGGGCCCGGGCGCAGAACGTGCTGTCCTGCACGTTGGTCTGCCGCCAGACGTAGGTCAGCGTCTCCGGGTCGTAGTCGCGGCGCTCGACCGCGTCCTCGTGCACCAGCCAGGTGGTGCGGACCAGGGTCCGGTCCGCCGAGAGGGGAAGTACCGCGAAGGTCACCGCGTGGTCGGCGAGGAAGTGCGACCAGCAGTTGGGCTGCGTGTGCAGCGTCAACCGGCCGAGGCGGGGAGTGTCGAAGCCGGCCAGCAGCTTGCTCGAGGCCGCCTTGCCGTCCGTCGTGTAGGACTCGCCGGCGCCGTCGAGCGCCTCGCGCTGGATGCGGAAACCCGAGGCGCGGTCGTCGAGCTGCTCGACCGCCGTGTACGGGAGGTCCCGGGACAGGCAGGCCTGCTCCAGCTCGGCCTCGGCGGCCAGGTAGCGCTGGTGGGCGGGCTGCAGCCGCGCGGGGATCTGACCTCGGTAGCCGTAGGTGGGGAAGAACGTGCAGGTGAGCTCGGGGTGCCCGGCCTCGCAGTGGTAGCACTCCCGGTTGTTCTCCATCACCAGCTTCCAGTTGGCCTCCTCGACGAGGTCGTACTGGGCGGCGACCTTGGTCCGGTGCAGCTGATGGGGGATCAGGTACGGCGTGATCTGCGAGACCACCTCGTCGAAGTCCGCTGGAGGCTCGTCGGCCAGGCTGATGAACACCAGGCCCGCGGCCACGCGGACGTGCACCGGCTTGAGGCCGAAGCAGCTCTTGTCGAACCCGGCGGGCTGCTCGCCCGCGTGCAGCAGCGCGCCGTCGGTCGAGTAGGTCCACTGGTGGTAGCCGCAGACGATGTTGCCGACCGAGCCGGCCGGCTCGTTGAGGATCCTCGCTCCCCGGTGGCGGCAGACGTTGTGGAAGGCGCGGACCACCTCGTCGTCGTCCCGAAGGATGATCACCGAGTAGGCGCCGACCTGCACCGTGACGTAGTCGCCCGGCTCGACCACCTCGGCCTCGTTGGCCACGAAGAGCCAGCTCCGCGACCAGACCGCCTTCATGTCCAGCTCGAAGACCGCGGGGTCGGTGTAGAAGGGCGCCTCGAGGGAGTAGCCCGGGGCTCGCCGCTCCACCAGCGAACGCAGGTCGACCACCTCACCGGTCGGCTGGGCGAGGGTCGTCATGGCGCTGTCTCCTTCGTGGTTCTGGCTGGTCGTGGCTGGGTTGGTTCGTGCCTGGCCTAGATGGCGAGGCACAGGCGGACCGCGTCGTAGATCGCGGCGTGGATGTTCCGGCTCGTCACCGCGTCGCCGATGCGGAAGAGCTGGAACTCGCCGTCCATGGCGGGTTGCGGCCGGACGTCGAGCAGGGCCTGGTGGTCCACCGCACCGCCGTTGCCCGACAGCGGCACCAGCTCGAAGTACAGCTCGTCGTTGGGCAGCGTCCCGTGCTCGACCACGACGTGGTCCACGAGGCGCTCGGTCTCGCGCTCGGAGTAGTCGTTGCGGAGCCGCGCCACCAGGCGCCCGCCCGCCGACCGCTCCACCCCTGTCAGCCGCGTCCCGAGCGTGACGCTCACGTCGTGCTCGTCGAACGCACGCAGGTAGGCGGGGGAGTTCATGGCCCCGACGCCGGGGGCGAGCATCCGTTCGGGAGTGACGAAGCCCACCGTGGCACCCCTGGTCGCGAGCAGCTCTGCCGCATCGAGGGCGGGTTCCGCGCCGTTGTCGTCGTAGACCAGCACCGTGCCCTGCAGGTGCACCGTTCCCGACATGACGTCCCACGTGTCGTTGACCAGCTCCGCGCCCCTGCGGAGGAACGAGGTGTTGGGCAGGCCGCCGGTCGCGACGACGACGACGTCGGGGTGCTCCGCCAGCACGGTGTCCGCGTCCGCGTAGGCGCCATACCGGAACTCGACCCCGGAGTGCTTGGCTTCGGACACGCGCCAGTCGACGATCCCGATCAGGTCGCGCCGGCGCTGGGCCATCGCTGCGAGCCGCACCTGGCCGCCGGGGACGTCCGCGGCCTCGAGCACGACGACGCGGTGACCCCGCTCGCCCAGCACCCGGGCGGCCTCCAGCCCCGC
>JBKHWX010000100.1:0-6290 GCA_046566325.1 Actinomycetes bacterium
CGTCACTTCGGTGGCTCTGCACTCCGCGCTGACGGGGCTGGCTGCTCGCCAGCGGACCATCGCGGACAACGTCGCCAACATCCAGACCCCCGGCTTCCTCGCCGGGCGCGTCCAGTTCGAGGACGCCCTCCGCAGCGCGGTGGGGTCCGGCAGCGGAACCGCCGCACCAAGCGTCGCGCGCTCCCTCGAGCCCACGCGCGAGGACGGCAACAACGTCAACCTCGACCACGAGACCCTCTCCAACGTCGACACCGGCCTGCGCTACCAGCTCATGACCAAGGCCGTAGACGACCGCTTCTCCCTTCTTCGCGCTTCGGTGAGGACGTCATGACGATCTTCAACGCCATCGGCGTCGCGGGCACCGGCGTGACGGTGTACCGCAAGTGGCTCGACGCCATCAGCGACAACATCAGCAACCTCAACACCATCCGGAGCACCGACCAGGAGGCGTTCCGCGCCAAGTACGTCATCGCGCAGGCGGTCGACTACGGGTCCGGCACGGGCGGCGTCCAGGTGGGCGGCATCGCGCAGGGCTCAGCCGAGGGCCGGATGGTCTACGAGCCGAACCACCCGCTCTCGGACCAGGACGGCTACGTGCGGTACCCGGACATCGACCTGAGCAGCCAGATGACCCAGATGATCATGGCGCAGCGCGGCTACCAGGCCAACCTGGCGGTCGTCGACCGGGCGCGTGAGTCCTACCAGGCCGCGATCGCGATCGGGCGCGGGGCATGAGCGGCGTCCTGCCCGTGAGCGGCGTCAGCGGTGTGGCCGGTCCGGGTGCCCTCTCCGCGCTGGTCGGCGCGACCGGTGTAGACGGCGCCGGGGCGGCCTCCGGTGCGGCTTCCGGAGTAGGCGCGGCCGACGGAGGCGCCTTCGCGGCGGCCCTGACCCGGAGCCTCGACAACGTCCAGGCACTGCAGGGCACGGCCGACAAGCTCGCCGTGAAGGCCGCCACCGGCGACCTGACCGACGTCCACGACTACACGATCGCGGCGACCGAGGCACGGGTCGCGACGGAGCTCACCGTCGCCGTCCGTAACAAGGCGGTCGAGGCGTTCAACGAGATCATGAGGATGCAGGCCTGATGCAGCAGCGACTCGTGGGGTCCCTCCGCCGGGCCACGGACACGTTCGGCGCGTTCAGCACCCCGCAGAAGCTCATCGCGGCGATCGGCATCGCCGTGCTGGTGCTGGGCGGCTTCGCGTTCGTCCGCTGGGCCAGTGCACCCACGCTGGCGCCCCTGTTCACGAACCTGGCCCCGAGCGACGCGAGCGCGATCGTCGACCAGCTGGACTCCGAGGGAGTCGCCTACCAGCTCACGGACGGCGGCCAGAGCGTGATGGTGCCTCGCGAGGAGGTCTACCGACTGCGGCTGAAGATGTCGTCTGCCGGTCTGCCGGCCAGCACCGACACCGGCTACGCCCTGCTCGACCAGCAGGGCGTCACGGCGTCGCAGTTCCAGCAGCAGGTCACCTACCAGCGGGCGCTCGAGGGCGAGCTGTCGAAGACGATCGGCTCGATCAGCGGGGTCAAGGGCGCCGTCGTCCACCTCGCCATCCCGGCCAAGGACGTCTTCCTCGACGAGACGAAGAACCCGACCGCGTCGGTCCTCGTCGAGACGCAGCCCGGCAAGGAGCTGCCGGCACAGCAGGTGCAGTCGATCGTCCACCTCGTCGCCTCGAGCGTCGAAGGGCTCTCCCCGGACGACGTCACGGTCGTCGACGCCAAGGGTCAGCTGCTCTCCGCGGCCGGCAACGGCGCCGGGGCCGCCGGCGGCATCCGCGACCAGCAGACGACGGAGTACGAGGCGCGGGTGACGACCGCCGTCCAGCAGGTGCTCGACCGTGTCGTCGGCCCGGGTAACGCGGTCGCGACGGTGACCGCGGACCTCGACTTCGACGCGACCGAGCGCACCTCCGAGACGTTCTCCGCCAACCAGAACGTGCCGCCGCTGTCCTCCACCACCACCACCGAGCAGTACACCGGCAACGGCACCCCGGCCGGCGGCGTCCTCGGGCCCGACAACATCCAGGTGCCCTCGGGCGCGGGCGGTGGCCAGGGCTCCAGCTACAAGAAGGAGTCCAACACCTCGAACAACGCGGTCAACAAGGTCACCGAGCACACCACCGCGTCCCCCGGCGGCATCCGGCGCCAGTCCGTCGCGGTCGTCGTCGACGCCGGCGCCGCGGGCACGGTGAACATGGCCGACCTGACCGCCACCGTCACGGCGGCTGCCGGGATGGACTCCCAGCGCGGCGACAGCCTCTCCGTCACCCGCATGCCGTTCAACACGGACGCCGCACAGGCCGCGAGCACCGCTCTCAAAGAGGCCCAGGCCGCCGAGAAGCAAGCCCAGCTGCTCCAGCTCGTGCGCACGGGCGGGATCGCGCTGGCGGTGCTGGCCCTCGCCGCCGTCGCCTTCCTGGTCTCGCGCCGCCGGCGCACCCAGGAACGCGAGAACGTCGACATCGGCGAGCTGCAGGTTCTGCAGCCCGAGGACGACGACGACCTGCTCGAGCTCGAGTCCGCCGGTGACCGTGAGCTGGAGGAGGTCGGTCGACCCGCTCTGCCACCCGCGCCGAAGCGAGAAACGGACCTGGTCACCATCCGGGGTGAGGTCGCCGAGCTGGTCGAGCGCCAGCCGGACGAGGTTGCCGAGCTGCTGCGCGGCTGGCTCGCGGACAGGAGGTCCTGATGCCCACGATGGTGCCCCCGGGGACCAGCACCGAGGAGCTGACCGGTACCCAGAAGGCCGCGGTCCTGCTCCTCCAGCTCGGCAAGGAGAAGGCCGGCCCTGTGCTCGCCGCCCTGACCGAAGCCGAGGTCGAGGAGCTGGCGGCCGAGATCGTCAAGCTCGGGTCCCTTCCCGGCGAGCTCGCCGACCAGGTCGTGGCCGAGTTCTACGGGATGATGGGCGCCGGTCACTCCGCGGGTGCCCGGGGCGGCGTGGACGTCGCCCGCGAGCTGCTCGAGAACTCCCTCGGCCGGATGCGCGCGGAGGACCTGCTGGAGCGTGTCTCCAGCTCGCCGGGGCGGATCCCGTCCGCCTTCCTCCGGGAGGCCGACCCCCGCCAGCTGCAGAACATCCTCGCCGCCGAGCACCCGCAGACGATCGCGCTCGTGCTGGCGCACCTGCGGCCCGACCAGGCCTCGCTCGTCCTGTCCGGCCTCGAGCCGTCCCTGCAGGCGGAGGTCGCCCACCGCATCGCGGTGATGGACCGGACGTCTCCCGACATGGTCCGGACCGTCGCCGAGGTGCTGCACCGCCGGACGTCGTCCGTGCTCGCACCGGTCGAGGCGGCCGCGGTCGGTGGGCTCCAGCCGCTCGTGGAGATCATCAACCGCGCGGACCCGGGGACCGAGAGGCTCATCCTCGAGGGCCTGGACGCCCGCGACAACGCCCTCGCCGAGCAGGTCCGCAGCAAGATGTTCGTCTTCGACGACATCGTCGGCCTGGAGGACCGGGCGGTCCAGCTCGTGCTGCGCCAGGTCGAGTCCCAGGCCCTCGCCACCGCGCTCAAGGGCGTCCGCGAGGAGGTCTCCCAGAAGGTCCTCGGCAACGTCTCCGAGCGGGCCCGCGAGAACCTGCTCGAGGAGATCGAGCTGCTCGGCCGGGTGCGGATGAGCCAGGTCGAGGAGGCCCGTGCCGCCGTGGTGACCGTCATCCGGTCCCTCGAGGCCGCCGGCGAGATCGTGCTGCGACGGGACGACGACGATGAGTACGTCGCTTAGCGCCCCCGCGCCGCGTGCCGGCGCGGACTACGCCGTCCGCCCTGCCCTCGGACCCGGCGCCGTCGCGGCCGGGGACGCGGCACGGGAGCACGCGATCGCGCGTGCGGCCGGCTACGCGGCCGGGTGGTCGCAGGGAGCGCAGGCGGCCCAGGCGACCGCGCGGCGCGAGCTCGACGTCCAGCAGGCGCGGCTCGAGCAGCAGGCCGCCGGAGAACGCCAGCAGCTCTCCTGCGCGGCGCGCGCACTCTCGGACGCCGCGGCCCAGCTCCGCGCGACGGTGCTTCCCAGCGCGGACGACGTCACGGACGCCGTCCTCGAGGCCGCCCTCCGGCTCGCCGCGGCCGTGCTCGGCCACGAGCCGGTCGCGAGCAGCGCCCCCGGACGGGACGCGCTCCGGCGCGCCCTGGCCGCGTCACCCGCGGCCGTCGACATCAGCGTTCGGCTCAGCCCCGAGGACGCCGCCACGCTCTCGGGCGAGGACGCCCCCGAGGGCGTGTGCGTCGTCCCCGACCCCGGGCTCGCGCGCGGCGACGCCGTCGTGGACCACGGACTGGGTCGCGTCGAGGTGCGGCTGCAGGACGCCCTCCGCCGGGCTCAGGAGGTGCTGCTGCCGTGAGCGTTCTCGCTCAGAGGTTCCCGGCGCTGGAGCAGCGCCTCGGACGTGGTCTCTCCGCCTGCCGGCCCGTCTCGTACGGGACCGTGCGCTCCGTCGTCGGCCTCTCCATCGAGGTCGCCGGGGTGCGCGCCGCGGTCGGCGACCTTGTGGAGATAGGGGAAGGCGTGGAGATAGGGGAAGGCCCGAAGATCGCGGAAGGCGTCGAACGACCGGCCACTCTCGCCGAGGTCGTCGCCGTCGCCCCAGACGTCCTGCAGTGCATGCCGCTCGGCCATCCCGCGGGGCTGCGTGCCGGGCTTCCGGTCCGCGCGACCGGCGGCCAGCTGACCGTCCCGGTCGGCGGCCAGCTGCTCGGCCGGGTGCTCGACGGGCTCGGTAGGCCGATGGACGGCCTAGGACCGGTCCCAGGCGCATCCTTCGTCGGCGTGCACGGCGACCCGCCGTCGCCGCTCGACCGCGGGCGCGTGCGCGAGCCGCTGCCGCTCGGCGTGCGCGCGCTCGACACACTCGTCCCCGCCGGCCGCGGCCAGCGGTTCGGGCTGTTCGCCGGGTCCGGGGTCGGCAAGTCGAGCCTGCTGTCGATGATCGCCCGCGGCACCGAGGCGGACGTCGTCGTGCTCGCCCTGATCGGCGAGCGCGGCCGGGAGGTGCGCGAGTTCCTCGAGGAGGACCTCGGCCCGGAGGGGCTGAAGCGCAGCGTCGTCGTCGTCGCCACGTCCGACCAGCCCGCGCTCGTCCGGCTCCGCGCGGCCACGACCGCCACCCGCATCGCCGAGCACTACCGCGACCAGGGCCTCGACGTCGTCCTGATGATGGACTCGCTGACCCGCTTCTGCATGGCGCAGCGCGAGATCGGCCTCTCGGTGGGCGAGCCGCCGGCGACGCGCGGCTACCCGCCGTCCACGTTCGCGCTGCTGCCACGCCTGCTCGAGCGCGCCGGCCCCGGTGTGACTGGGTCGATCACCGGCATCTACACCGTCCTCGTCGACGGCGACGACCACGACGAGCCGGTCGCCGACGCCGCGCGGTCGATCCTCGACGGGCACGTGGTGCTCGACCGGAAGCTCGCGACCGCCGGGCACTTCCCGAGCATCGACGTCCTCGGGTCGGTGTCGCGCGTCGCGAGCCGTGTCACCACCCCCGAGCAGCGACGCGACGGGACCGCGGTGCGACGTGCCATGGCGGCCCGGCGCGACGTGCAGGACCTGCTCGACGTCGGCGCCTACGCGCCGGGCAGCAACCCCCTCGTCGACGCGGCGATCGCCTGCGCCGGCGAGATCGACGGCTTCCTGCGGCAGGACGTGAGCGACACGGCTCCGGCCTCGGAGTCGTGGGACCGGCTGCACCGGCTCGCGGGCCGGCTCGGAGGGAACTCGTGAGCAAGCGTGCGTTCCGGCTCGCCTCCCTGCTCCGGCTCCGCCGGGCGCAGGAGGACCAGGCGTCGGCCGAGCTGGCGCGGGCCGCGGCGGAGCGGCTCAAGGCGTCCGAACGGGCCGACCGGCAGCGGCAGGAGCTGGCCTCCCACCGCACGCCCGCGGCCTGCAGTCCGGCGGGCTGGACGGCGTCCATCGCGGCAAGAGCAGCGCTCTCTGCGGCGACCCGGCAGGCCGCCGTGGACGTGGAGCAGGCCTCCGCGCGGGTGGACGTCGCGACCGAGGCGTGGCGTGTACGGCGACGCGAGACGAAAGCGCTGGAGCACCTCGAACAGCGTCACCGCGAGCAGACGACCCAGCAGCTGCTCGAGGAGGAGCAGCTGCGGATCGATGAGCACACTAGCGCCATCCGGCGCCAGCACCCGGCAGGCAGGACCAGCGACGGACAGGAGGAGCGGCCATGACGGGAGTCGCCGCCGTCCAGTCGCGGATCGCCGAGCTGGAGAGCCGGTTCGCCGCGCTCGCGCCGCAGCCGGTCAGGACGACGCGTGCGACGAGCGTGTCGA
>JBKHWX010000101.1:0-11940 GCA_046566325.1 Actinomycetes bacterium
GGACGCCGGCCTCGACGCCCGGGCGGGAAGGCTCGCGAAGCCGCTGGCGGCAGGGGACGTGTCGCCGGCCAGCGTCCGCACCGCGTTCGTGGTGGCGGCTCTGCTCTGCGTCCCGTTCTCCCTGGCCCTCGGGCTGCTGCCCGCGGTGCTGCACCTGGTCGTCGTGGCCGCCGGCTGGTCGTACGACCTGTGGCTCAAGCGGACGGCGGCCAGCCCGCTGCCGTACTTCGTCGCGTTCGGGCTGCTGCCCCTCGTCGCCTGGGGTGCGGCCGGCGCCCCGCTCGAGCTCCCGCTCGCGCTGGCGGCCGGCATGCTCGGCGTGGCCGCACACTTCGCCAACACCGTGCCCGACGCGGTGGCGGACGCCGTGACAGGCGTCCGCGGGCTGCCTCAGCGCCTGGGCCCTCACCGTTCCCAGCGCGTGGCCGCCCTGGGCGTCGTCCTCGCGTGTGCGTTGCCGCTCGTCGCGACGCGACTGCCGCTGCCGGCGATATCTCTCCTGACCGCCGCCGCGGCGGTGGGTGTGGGTAGCGCCGTCGCCGCCGCGCACCTCTCGTTCCGGCTCACGCTCGTCGCCGCGGCGCTCGCGGTCGCCGGGGTCGTCGTCGCAGGGTGACCCCTGCTCGAGCCCCTGCGGTACCATTCCACACGTGCGAGGCACCCTGCTCCTTCAGCAGCCGCGCTGACCTCACCCCAGTCTGGATCCGAGGATCGGCGCGGCGACCCCTCCTGAGCGAGGGGCTTTTTCATGTGCGGGGGCGGGTAGGCCACGCGAACGGAGAGGACGAGGAACCGGGACATGACGAGGAGCGAGGGTTCTGCGGCCGCCCCGAGCGGGGACGCCGTCAGGGGGCAGGCGCAGCAGAACGGCGTGCACGAGCGCTACGCCGTCTCGGCCATCGAGGCGAGGTGGCTGCCGGTCTGGGACGAGCTCGCACCCTTCCGGTCGAGCAACTCCGGGGACCCGCGGCCCCGCAAGTACGTCCTCGACATGTTCCCGTACCCGTCCGGCGACCTGCACATGGGCCACGCCGAGGCGTACGCGCTCGGGGACGTGGTCGCCCGGTACTGGGTGCAGCGAGGCTTCAACGTGCTGCACCCCATCGGCTGGGACGCGTTCGGGCTTCCGGCGGAGAACGCGGCCATCCAGCGCGGCCTCGACCCCCGGGCGTGGACGTACGACAACATCGCGCAGCAGAAGGCGTCGATGCGCCGGTACGCGTGCTCGTTCGACTGGGACCGGGTGCTGCAGACGTGCGACCCCGAGTACTACCGCTGGAACCAGTGGCTGTTCCTGCGGTTCTACGAGAAGGGCCTCGCCTACCGCAAGCCGAGCCAGGTCAACTGGTGCCCGAAGGACCAGACCGTGCTGGCCAACGAGCAGGTCGTCCAGGGCCGGTGCGAGCGCTGCGACACGCCGGTCACCAAGAAGAAGCTGACGCAGTGGTACTTCAAGGTCACCGACTACGCGGATGCGCTCCTGGACGACCTGGACACCCTCGTCGGGGCGTGGCCCAGCAAGGTGATCTCGATGCAGCGCAACTGGATCGGGCGGTCGACGGGTGCCGACGTCCGGTTCGTGATCGAGGGCGTCGAGACGGACGGCGGCCGGACGCCGGACCGGAAGGTGACGATCTACACGACCCGGCCCGACACGCTGTACGGCGCCACGTTCTTCGTGGTCGCGGCCGACTCCGACCTCGCGGGCGAGCTGGCCGCGGAGGCCTCGGCCGACGTCCGCGAGCAGTTCGACGCGTACCTCGAGAAGGTGCGCCGCGAGACCGAGATCGACCGGCTGAGCGCCGAGCGGGAGAAGACCGGGGTCTTCCTGCGGCGGTACGCCGTCAACCCCGTCAACGGGGAGCGGCTGCCGATCTGGGCGGCGGACTACGTGCTCGCCGAGTACGGGCACGGCGCCATCATGGCGGTGCCCGCGCACGACCAGCGCGACCTCGACTTCGCCCGGACGTTCGGCCTGCCCGTCCGCGTCGTCGTCGACGTCCGGGGTGAGGACGGCGCGAGGCTCGGTGACCCTGCCGAGACCGGTGTCGCGACGGTGGGCGACGGCGTGCTGGTCAACTCCGGCTCCCTCGACGGGCTGCACAAGGACGACGCGATCGCGGCGATCACGGACGAGCTGGCCGTGAAGGGTCTGGGCGAGGCCACCACCAACTACCGGCTGCGCGACTGGCTGATCTCGCGGCAGCGGTACTGGGGCACGCCGTTCCCGATCGTCTACTGCCAGCGGTGCGGCGAGGTCCCCGTGCCGGACGACCAGCTGCCGGTCGAGCTGCCACCGTCCGAGGGGCTGGACATGACGCCCAAGGGGACGTCCCCGCTCGGCGGCGCGACGGACTGGGTGAACACCGAGTGCCCGACGTGCGGTGGCCCGGCCAGGCGCGACACGGACACGATGGACACGTTCGTGGACTCGTCCTGGTACTTCCTGCGGTTCTGCTCGCCGGGCCGGGACGACGTCGCGTTCGACCCCGCTGACGTGCGCGAGTGGGCGCCGGTCGACCAGTACGTGGGCGGGGTGACGCACGCGATCCTGCACCTGCTGTACGCCCGGTTCTTCACCAAGGTGCTGCGGGACCTGGGGATGGTCGACTTCGGCGAGCCGTTCACGCGCCTGCTCAACCAGGGCATGGTGATCATGGACGGCTCCGCGATGAGCAAGTCGCGGGGGACCCTCGTGCGGCTGTCCGACCAGCTCGACACCCACGGGGTCGACGCCGTGCGCCTGACGATGTCGTTCGCCGGGCCCCCGGAGGACGACCTCGACTGGGCGGACGTGTCCCCGGCGGGGTCCGGGCGCTTCCTGGCCCGCGCGTGGCGGCTCGCCGCGGACGTGACGAGCCCGGTCGGCAGCGACGCGAGCACCGGGGACCAGCGGCTCAGGCAGGTGACGCACCGGACGGTGCACGAGGTCGGCGGTCTGGTCGAGTCGTTCAAGTTCAACGTTGCCGTCGCGCGGCTGATGGAGCTGGTGAACGCGACCCGCAAGGCGATCGACTCCGGCTGCGGCCCGGCCGACCCGGCGGTGCGTGAGGCGGCCGAGGCGGTCGCCGTCCTGGCGAGCCTGTTCGCCCCCTACACCGCCGAGGACATGTGGCACCTGCTGGGCCACGAGCCCACCGTGGCCCTCGCGGGGTGGCCGGCCGTCGACGAGTCGCTGCTCGTCGAGGAGGCCGTGACCTGCGTGGTCCAGGTGGCCGGGAAGGTCCGTGCGCGGCTTCAGGTGCCGCCGTCCATCGGGGAGGACGAGCTGCGGGAGCGGGCGCTGGCCGAGGACGCGGTGCGCAGGTCGCTGGACGGGCGCGACGTGCGGACCGTGGTGGTGCGCGCGCCCCGGCTCGTCAACGTCGTCCCGGCCTGATCCGTGGCGCAGCTTCGGTGGGGGCGGCGCGACCCCGCCCCGGCGCCCGACGCGGACGAGCGGGAGCCCGACGAGCAGCCGAGGCGCGACGTCCGGATCGTGACGGACTCGACCGCCTACCTGCCCGAGGACCTCGTGCGGAAGCACCGCATCAGGGTCGTGCCGCTCCAGGTCGTGCTGGGCGGCAGACCGCATCTCGAGGGCGAGGACATCGGCAGCAGCGACCTCGCGGCGGCGCTGCGGCGCTGGACGCCGGTCAGCACGTCCAGGCCGTCGCCGGGCAGGCTGCTGGAGACGTTCGAGGAGCTGGCGGCCGACGGCGCCACCGAGATCGTCGCGATCCACCTGTCGTCGGAGATGTCGGGCACCTACGAGGCGTCGAAGCTGGCCGCCCGGGACGCGCCCGTGCCCGTGCACGTCGTGGACTCGCGCCTGCTCGCGATGGGCATGGGCTACGTCGTCCTCGCGGCCGCCGCCGCGGTCGAGCGCGGGGCGGACGGCGCAGGCGCGGCCGAGGCTGCTCGGCGCCGGGCCGCCGCCACCTTCGGGTTCTTCTACGTCGACACCCTGGAGTACCTGCGCCGCGGAGGCCGGATCGGGGCGGCGCAGGCCCTGATCGGCTCGGCGTTGGCGGTCAAGCCGCTGCTGCAGGTGCGCGACGGACGTATCCAGCCGCTCGAGAAGGTGCGCACGTCCGCACGCGCGCTGGCCCGGCTCGAGGACCTCGCGGTCGCGGCGGTCCCCGGTGCCGCGTCCGGAGACGTCGCCGTCGACGTCGCCGTCCACCACCTCGCCGCGAAGGAGCGCGCGGAGCAGCTCGCCGGCCGCCTGCGTGAGCGCCTGCCGCGGCTGCAGGAGCTGAGGGTCGTGGAGATCGGCGCCGTGGTGGGGGCGCACGTGGGCCCCGGCATGCTCGCGGTCGTCGTGTCCCCCGACATCGAGGAGGAGACGCCTCCCGCGGGATGACACTCCTGCGCGACGTCCCGTCCACAGGCGGCGCCGGCGGCCTCGCCCTCCACAGGCCGACGGGTGTGCGGCATAGGCCGTCGGCGAGGGCGGCCACGGTGTCGCCATGTCCGGGAGCAGCAGCCTGAGTTCGCGCGCCGCCCGACGCAGGTCCGAGCGGCAGCTCGCCGCCGAGCGGCTGCATGCCGTGACGAACCGGGGCCGGCCGGGCTGGGTGCCGACCGACCCGGGGGACGACGTCGAGGTGGCTGCCCCGGGACGGCGGCGGGGAGCGGACCTGCCGAGAGGTCGCGACGGCCACGAGGAGGAACCGGTCGACCGGGGGCGGCCGGTCAGGGACAGCGGGCGCGCACGTCTGCTCGACAGGCTTCCGTGGACCGTGCGCGCCGCTCGCTTCTCGGTGCCTCCGGCGGTGGTGCTCGCGCTGCTTGCGCTGGTCGGGCTGCTCGCGCTCGTCGTGGCGGTGCGGACCGCCTCCGCGACGCCGGGGACGCCGGTCCCGGTCCGGTCGCCGGACACCGCCTCCTCGGACCGGACGGCGGAGCCGGCGCCTGGACCGGACGGTGCTCGCGGTGGTCGCGACGTCGGGCCGGCCCCGGCTGCCGAGGGCGGCGCGGGCTCGGCGCCGCGACCGGTGTCCGGGCCGGCGTCGGGGCCGCCGACGCCCACGGCAGCCTCGGGCGAGGTGGTCGTCCACCTGGTCGGCCAGGTCGCCGTCCCGGGCCTCGTCCGCCTGCCCGCCGGTTCGAGGGTGGACGACGCGGTGCGGGCTGCCGGAGGCGCGACGGCCGAGGCGGACCTCACCCGCGTCAACCTCGCGCGGCCGGTCGTCGACGGCGAGCAGCTGTTCGTGCCTCGCCCGGGGGAGGAGGTCCCGGCGGCCTCGGGGTCCCTGCCCGCGCCTGCGCCAGGCGCCGCCGGACCTGTTCCGCCGGCGTCCGGACCTGCCGGCGCACAGCAGGGCCAGCCCGTGGACCTCAACACCGCGACGGTCGAGCAGCTGGACAGCCTGCCCGGCATCGGTCCCGTGCTCGCGCGGCGGATCCTCGACTGGCGTGGCCAGAACGGCAGGTTCAGCTCCGTCGACGAGCTCGGCGAGGTGTCCGGCATCGGGCCCAAGGTGCTCGAACGGCTGCGCCCGCTGGTCACGGTGTGACCCGCTCACCCGGTGACGCCGCGGCCCCTGTCGCCGCGCTGCGGCGGTGGGTCGACCATGGCGCGCCGACGGACCTGCGCCTGGTGCCGGCGGCGCTCGCAGCCTGGCTCGCCGCGGGCTGGGGGGTGGCCCAGGCCGCTCGCACTGTGCTGGCCGTGCTGCTCGCACTGGTCGCGGGTGTGGCCGTGCTGCTGTCGGCCGGGCTGAGGGGCTCCGCGCGCCGGAGCTCGACCGCGACGACCCGGGTGGGTACGGCTGGTCGGGGCGGGACGACGGGCTCGCACGAGACGACGGGCTTGCACGGGACGCGACGGACGGGCCTCGTGTTCGCGACCCTGGCGGCCGTCCTGGTGCTCGTCGCGCTCGCCGGTCACCTCGCCGTCCGGTCCGCGGGACCGCTGCCGGAGCTGCTGCGGACGCGGGCGACCGTGTCCGCCGAGGGCACGGTCCGTTCCGACCCCAGGCCGGTCCAGGCCCGAAGGGGCGGCGGCGCAGGGTCGTCGGCGTCGGGACAGCCCCGGTACGCCGTCCGCGTGGCGCTGCAGGCGGTGACCGGTCGCGGCACGAGTGGGCGTGCTCGCGCAGACGTTCTCGTCATCGGGGGCGAACGCTGGTCGAGGGTGCGGATGGGCGAGGCCATCGCGCTCCGGGGCCGGCTCGCCCCCGCCGACCCCGGAGAGAAGGTCGTCGCCCTGCTGCTGCCCACCGCCGACCCCGACGTGCTCCGTCCCGCCGGACCCGTGTACCGGTCGGCGGAGCTGCTGAGGCAAGGGCTTCGCACCGCATGCGCGTCCCTTGCCCCGGATGCGCGTGGTCTCCTCCCGGGCCTGGTGGTCGGCGACACGTCAGGCCAGTCACCCGATCTCGAGGAGGCCATGCGAAGTACCGGGCTGACCCATCTCACTGCCGTCTCCGGAAGCAACGTGGCGATCGTGTGCGGGGCGGCTCTGCTGCTGTTCGGCCGCGCCGGGGTCTCCCGGCGGTGGCGAGCCCTCGCCGCGGGCGTCGTGCTGGTCGGCTTCGTCGTCGTCGCGCGGCCCGACCCCAGCGTGCTGCGTGCCGCCGTGATGGGGGCGATCGGGCTGCTGGGCCTGGCGTCGTCCCGCAGAGGCCGGGCCATGCCGGCGCTCTGCGCCGCCGTCGTGGTCCTGGTCTCGGCCGATCCCTGGCTCGCGCGCTCCTACGGGTTCGCGCTCTCGGTGCTCGCGACGGCGGCGCTGCTGCTCCTCGCCAGGCCGTGGGCCGACGCGCTCGGCACGCTGCTTCCCCGCGCAGCCGCCCACGCCGTCGCCGTGCCGGCCGCCGCCCAGGCCGTGTGCGCACCTGTCGTCGTCCTGCTGAACCCCCAGGTGTCGCTGGTCGCCGTGCCGGCGAACCTGCTCGTCGCGCCCGCGGTTGCACCGGCCACCGTGCTCGGGGCCCTGGCGACGGTCCTGTCCCCGTGGTGGCCGGCTGCCGCAGGGTGCTGTGCCGCGCTGGGCGGTTGGGCGACGCAGTGGATCGCCCTGGTCGCTCGGTCCGGCGCGTCGCTGCCGGGCGCGACGGTCGGCTGGCCGGCCGGCGCGAGGGGAGCGCTGCTCCTCGCCGCGCTCACGGTGCTCGGCGCGGCGGTGGCCGCGGCCGTGCTGTCGCGGGCGTCGCGCCGACCAGAGGTCGGGTCGACGAGCGCGGGGGGCGGACGCCGGACCTGGTGGTTGGGCGCAGCGGCGGTAGCGGTCGTGCTCTGCGTGACGGCTCTGGTGGCGCCGCGGGTACCCGGGCTGCCCGTCCTCCGGCAGTGGCCACCGGGCGGCTGGACGCTGGTCGCCTGCGACGTGGGGCAAGGGGACGCCCTGGCCGTCAGAACGGGACCACGCTCCGCGATCGTCGTCGACACCGGTCCTCTGCCGGACCCCGTCGACCGGTGCCTGCGACGCCTCGACGTCTCGGTCGTCGACCTGCTCGTCGTCACGCACTTCCACGCCGACCATGCCGGTGGCATCGCAGGCGCCGTACGAGGCAGGAAGGTCCGACAGGTGCTCGTCAGCCCGCTGCAGGAGCCGGCGGGCCAGGCGCGCCGGACGATGAGCGTCCTGCGCGCTGCCCGGATCCCCGTCGCGACCGCCGTGCCGGAGGAGTCGGGCGCCGCGGGGACGGTGACATGGCGGTCGCTCTGGCCGGACCTGGCGACGCGACCTCTCGAGCGAGGGAGGCCCGGACCGGACGCGGGCGACGACGGGACCCGGGTCAACGACGCGAGCGTCGTCCTGCTGGTCGAGGCCTCGGGCCTGCGCCTGCTGGCGACGGGAGACGTCGAGCCGGGGGCGCAGGCCGGCCTTCGCCGGGTGCTCAGGCGCGACGGCGAGGGCGTGGTCGACGTCCTCAAGGTCGCCCACCACGGGTCTGCCCGCCAGGACGCCGAGCTGCATCGCCTGCTGTCCCCGCGCCTGGCGCTGGTCAGCGTCGGCGCGCAGAACGACTACGGGCACCCGAGCCCCGAGACGCTGCGGCTGCTCCACGCCGTCGGGGCCACGGTCGCACGCACCGACCGGCTCGGGGACATCGCGGTCGGGGGCGACCCCGGGAGGACCGGCCGCGAGGGGCTCTGGGTTGCCGGGCGACGGCGTCCGGCGCAGAGCGTCACAGCCGACGAAGGCGCGTGGACCGAGGGCGGGTCCAGGTCGGCGCTCGGCCTGCTCACCTGCTGTCGGCCCGGGGTGGGAGGCTCTGACCGTGCCCAGCAAGCGCAGCAGCGGCGTCCCCTGGCAGAAGGCTGGGCCGGCGCCGGTCGTGCTCGTGGCCGGATCGGAGGACCTTCTGGCCGACCGCGCCGTCGAGCGGGTGCGGTCCGCGCTCCGCGACGCGCACGCGGACCTTGAGGTGCTGCACGTCGACGCCGCGACGTACGAGGCGGGGCAGCTGGCGGTCTCCACGAGCCCGTCCCTGTTCGGGGAGACGAGGCTCGTCGTGGCCTCGGGTGTGGAGGTCTGCACCGACCCGTTCGTCGCGGACGCGACGCGCTACCTCGGCGAGCTCCAGGAGGGTGTGACCCTCGTGCTGCGGCACCGCGGGGGCCAGCGGGGCAAGAAGCTCATGGATGCGGTGAAGGCGCTGGAGAACGCCGTGGTAGTCGAGTGCCCCGAGGTGAAGGGCGACGCCGCCAAGGCCGAGTTCGTGGGCCAGGAGTTCCGGGAGGCAGGGCGGAAGATCACCCAGTCCGGGGTCCGGGCGCTCGTCGACGCGGTGGGATCGGACCTTCGAGCCCTCGCAACCGCGTGCGCCCAGCTGGTGGCCGACACCGCCGGCGACGTGACGGTCGCCGAGGTCGACAGGTACTACGGCGGACGCGTGGAGACCACCGGGTTCAAGGTCGCGGACGCCGTCGCCGCGCGCAACGGCTCGGAGGCGCTCGCACTGGTCCGGCAGGCCGTCGACACGGGCGTCGACCCGGTCCCGCTCGTGGCGGCGATCGCGGCGAAGCTGAGGACGATGGCGAAGGTGGCCGGCACGGGGGGCCGCGGTGTCGACGTCGCCCGCCAGCTGGGGCTGCCGCCGTGGCAGGTCGACCGGGCCCGGCGGGAGCTGCGCGGCTGGTCCCCGCGGGGCATCGCGACGGCGCTCATCGCGCTCGCGGAGGCGGACGAGGCCGTGAAGGGAGGTTCGCGCGACGCCGTCTATGCCGTCGAGAAGGCTGTGATGACCATCACCGCCGCCCGGGGGTGAGCGTGCGACCCGGCTCGCGAGCCGGGCCGCCCCGGGGTGAGCCGGCAGGTCCGGCTCCGGACGCAGGCGACGGCGCCACTCCGGCTGGAGTGACGCCGTCTCGAAGAGAACCGGGTCGCGAACAGGACCGGGTCAGAGGCCCTTGTAGACCTTCGCCATCGCCGACTTCCGGTTCGCGGCCTGGTTCTTGTGGATGACGCCCTTGCTGACGGCCTTGTCGAGACGTCGGCACGCCGAGGCGAGGGCCTGCGTCGCGGTGTCGCGGTCACCGCCGGCGACAGCCTCGCGGAAGCCTCGTACCGCGGTCTTGAGCTCGGACTTGACGGCCTTGTTGCGCAGCCGTGCCTTCTCGTTGGTCTTGTTCCGCTTGATCTGGGACTTGATGTTCGCCACGGGCGGTCCTTCTGTGCGTCGGTCAGGTCGATGAGGGCAGCGGGTGCTCGGGCCGGCGCAGCGGTGGGGACGCCGCGCCCTCAGCACCCAGGGGCTCTTCAGCGGTAGCCCGCACGTTTCCCGGCAGGCGCGCAACCACCGAGGATACCAGCGGCGGAGCCGGGTCCTGTCGTCGCGCCGCGCGAGCGCCGACTCCCTGGACGTCGCGCCGGGAGACGCCGCCGCGGCGCCGACTCCCCCGGCGCCATCCCGGGACCGCGGGTTGCCTCGGGCGACGGCTCAAGCCTCTCCGCGACGAGGGCGACCGGGTCGGCGCTGGGGGGTGGCGTCCCTCGGCATCCTCCCGGACTCGGCGAGGGCGCGGCGCAGGAGCCACTCGACCTGTGCGTTGACGCTCCTCAGGTCGTCGGAGGCCCAGCGTCCCAGCGCCGCGTGCACGGACGGGTCCAGCCGCAGCAGCACCGCCTTCCGCTCGCGTTCGGTGCCGCTCATGGTGGCGGCCCCGGCGGCCCCCCCGGTCCGAAGGCGGCGCCGGCAGCGGCCGGCGGACCGAAGGAGGCCCTCAGCAGACCTCCCCGGGCCGTCACTGGTACAGGGTCCCCGTGTTGACGACGGGCGTTGCGCGGGAGTCACCGCACAGCACGACCAGCAGGTTGCTCACCATCGCCGCCTTGCGCTCCTCGTCCAGGTCGACGATGCCGCGCTCGTTCAGCCGGTCGAGCGCCATCTCGACCATGCCGACGGCGCCCTCGACGATCCGCTCACGGGCCGCGACGACCGCCGACGCCTGCTGGCGCTGGAGCATCGCCTGGGCGATCTCCGCCGAGTAAGCCAGGTGGCTGATCCTCACCTCGACCACCTCGACCCCGGTGACCGCGACGCGGGCGGCCACCTCGAGGGCCAGCTCCCCGGCGACGACGTCGGTCGAGCCCCGGAGCGTCGTCCCACCGGCCGACGCGTTGTCGTACGGGTGCACGCCTGCGACGTGCCGCAGCGCCGCCTCGGCCTGGACCTCGATGAAGTTCTGGTACGACTGCACCGCGAACGTCGCCTTCGCCGTGTCGGCCACCTGCCACACCACGATGGCCGCGATGTCGACCGGGTTGCCGTCCGCGTCGTTCACCTTGATCCGGGACGTCTCGAAGTTGCGCACGCGGACGGACACGTTGCGCCGCGTCGTGAGGGGGGCGAGGAGCACGAGGCCGGTCCGGCGCGTCGTCCCGATGTACCGCCCGAAGAACTGGACGACGCGGGTCTCACCGGGCTGGACCACGGCGAGCGCCGCGACGACCAGCACGGCCGCCACCACGAGCACCACGAAGAGGAAGACCGCGAGCGGCGGCGTCAGCAGCCGGATCGAGGCGTACGCCCCGCTGGCCAGTGCGAGGAAGCCGACGACTCCCCACCAGCCGGACGTCGACCAGGCCGGCCGTTCGTCGATCTCCACCCGCATCCCGGCATGCCCGACCGGCTCCACCGCCGCTGGCTGCAGAGCGGGACCCACCGTTGTCTGCTCGGCCATCACCTCTCCCTTCTCGACGACTATCAAATAGCTATCACATTTTCGGGACGGGTGGGGCGGAACATGGGAACCCGGAGCCGGAACGTCGAATCCGCGAGCGCGTGGGACGATGAGGGGTCCCCGAGCAGTGAGGTCTGTCCAAGAGTGTCCCCGATCGCGCGTCAGCCGCCGAAGCCGGCGGCCACACCGCCGGAGCGGATCCGGAACTTCTGCATCATCGCCCACATCGACCACGGCAAGTCGACGCTGGCCGACCGCATGCTGCAGATCACCGGCGTGGTGGAGGCGCGCCAGATGAGGGCTCAGTACCTGGACCGGATGGACATCGAGCGCGAGCGCGGCATCACGATCAAGAGCCAGGCCGTTCGGATGCCCTGGGCCGTGAGCGCGACGAAGGACCTTGCTTCCGGAGAAGGAGGCAGTGGCGCCGCCTCCGGGCAGTTCGGGGGGCCCACGGGGGGCGAAGCCCTCCCTGCGTATGCGCTGAACATGATCGACACGCCCGGGCACGTCGACTTCACGTACGAGGTGTCGCGGTCCCTCGCGGCGTGCGAGGGCGCGGTCCTGCTCGTCGACGCCGCCCAGGGGATCGAGGCGCAGACGCTCGCGAACCTCTACCTCGCGATGGAGAACGACCTCGAGATCATCCCCGTCCTCAACAAGATCGACCTGCCGGCGGCGCAGCCGGACAAGTTCGCCGAGGAGCTCGCCAAGCTGGTCGGCTGCGAGCCGGACGACTGCCTACGCGTGTCCGGCAAGACGGGGGAGGGGGTCGAGACCCTGCTCGACCGGATCGTCCAGCAGCTTCCGCCGCCCGTCGGG
>JBKHWX010000102.1:0-6389 GCA_046566325.1 Actinomycetes bacterium
GGAAGGTCGTGCAGGCGGGCCGCGGCTACAGCTTCAGCGTGCCGGCGCAGCACGTGCCGGAGGGCCCGGTCTACTTCCCGCAGCAGCGAGTTGCCTGCACGCCGCTCGGCGACCGCCTGCGCGTGGCCGGCATGATGGAGTTCCGGTCGCCGGACGCCCCGCTCGACCCGCGGCGGATCAAGGCCATCGTCGACGCCGCCCGGCCGCTGCTGGCAGGCGTCGACCTCGACGACCGGCGTGACGAGTGGGTCGGCTCGCGTCCCTGCACCGCCGACGGCCTCCCGCTGATCGGTGCCACCCGCGCAGCCGGCGTCTACGTGGCGGGCGGGCATGGCATGTGGGGCATCAGCCTCGGCCCGCTCACCGGCCGGCTGATGGCCGACCTCATCGTCACCGGCGACCGCCCGGCCGAGCTGGCCCCGTTCGACCCGCTGCGCTGACGCCGGTTGTAACAGCCCGACGCTCTGTCAGACCCTCGTGCGGCGGGGGCCTACCAGGGTCTGACGCAGGGCAGGGGTCGGCGGGCCGCCGGTAGGCTTGGTCGCCTCGCGGAAGTGGTGTAACTGGCAGCCACGCAGGATTTAGGTTCCTGTGCCTTCGGGCGTGCGGGTTCGAGTCCCGCCTTCCGCACGCGTTCGCGGGCGCGGCTGCGGGTTTCGTGCAGCTCGCGTCCCCGAACGAGTCCGGCGTCAGTCCAGGCCGAGGTCCTTGCGCAGCTTCGCCACGTGGCCCTGCGCCTTGACGTTGTACGCGGCGTGCTCCACCGTGCCGTCCGGGCCGACGACGACGGTCGAGCGGATGACGCCGACGCTCTTCTTGCCGTAGAGGTTCCTCTCCCCCCACGCGCCGTACTCGGAGAGCACCTTGTGGTCGGGGTCGCTGGCGAGCGGGTAGGTCAGCCCGTCGCGCTCGGCGAACTCGGCGAGCTTGTCGGGGGAGTCCGGCGAGACCCCGACGACGTCGTAGCCAGCGTGCTGCAGGGAGCTCAGGCTGTCCCGGAAGTCGCACGCCTGCGTGGTGCAGCCCGGGGTCATCGCGGCGGGGTAGAAGTACACGATCACGTGCTTGCCGCGGTGCTCCGAGAGCGAGAACGTCGAGCCGTCCGAGGTGGCCAGGGAGAAGTCGGGTGCGTCGTCGCCAACAGTGAGTCGATCGGTCATGCCCGGCAGGCTAGTCGAGGTCACTCGTCTCGCTCCCCGCGCAGGCGCCCGCTCCTGCTGGTCCCGTGGAGCGCTCGGCCGAGGTTTGGCCGCGCAGAGCAGGGGTAGCAGAAGAGCCTCCGGGTCCTGAGCGTGTGGAGGTAGCGTGCCGCTCCGCATCGAGGACTATGCGCTGGTCGGTGACACCCACACCGCCGCTCTCGTCGGACGCGACGCCTCCATCGACTGGCTGTGCCTTCCCAGGTTCGACTCGGGCGCCTGCTTCAGCGCGCTGCTCGGCAAGCCCGAGAACGGCCGGTGGCAGATCGCGCCGGTCGGCGGCAGCAAGTTCAGCCGTCGGCGGTACCGTCCGGACTCCCTCGTCCTCGAGACCGAGCTCTCGTCGGACGACGGGAGGGTGCGCGTCATCGACTGCATGCCGATCCGCGTGGACGTGCCCCGGCTGGTCCGCCGCGTCGAAGGCGTGTCGGGCACCGTGCGCATGCGGAGCGAGCTGAACCTGGCCTTCGACTACGGGCACATCGCGCCGCGCCTCCGTGGTCACGAGCGGCGTCTGGAGGCCCTCGCCGGACCCGACGGCATCACCCTCGACGGCGACGTCGCCCACGAGCACAAGGACCGGGACCACCCGGTGGCGGAGTTCGACGTCCGGGCCGGTCAGCACGTCGACTTCCAGATCTCCTGGCTGGGGGTCGGTCGGAAACCGGCCGACCCCGTCGACGTCGGGAGGACCATCGAGGGCGTCGAGCAGTGGTGGCAGGACTGGGTGTCGCAGTGCCGGTACCACGGGGACTACCGCGAGGCCGTCGTCCGCTCTCTGATCACCCTGAAGGCGATGTCCTACGCGCCGAGCGGTGGCATCGTCGCCGCGCCGACGACGTCCCTGCCCGAGCAGCTGGGCGGCGTCCGGAACTGGGACTACCGCTACTGCTGGATCCGGGACGCGACGTTCACGCTGCTCGCGCTGCTGCACGCCGGATACGCGGACGAGGCGAAGGCCTGGCGCGAGTGGCTGCTGCGGGCGCTCGCCGGCACACCGGAGCAGATGCAGATCATGTACAGCGTCGAGGGCCAGCGACGGCTGACCGAGCTGGAGCTGCCGTGGCTGCCGGGCTACGAGGGAGCCACACCGGTCCGCGTCGGCAACGCGGCCGCGGAGCAGTTCCAGCTCGACACCTATGGCGAGCTGATGGACGCCCTCCATCAGGCCCGCGCCCACGGCATCCCTCCCGACGAGGCGGCCTGGGACGTCCAGCTCGCGCTCCTGGACTTCCTGGAGTCGAACTGGCAGAAGCCGGACGACGGCATCTGGGAGATCCGCGGGCCGCGTCGCCAGTTCACGTACTCCAAGGTGATGGCGTGGGCGGGCGTCGACAGGGCCATCAAGACCATCGAGGACTACGGGATGCAGGGGCCCGCAGACCGTTGGCGCAAGCTCCGCCAGGAGATCTTCGACGAGGTGTGCGAGAAGGGCTTCGACAGCGAGCGCGGCACCTTCACGCAGTACTACGGCTCGAAGACCCTGGACGCAGCCGTGCTCCTGATGGCGCCCGTCGGCTTCCTGCCCGCCAAGGACGACCGGGTGCGGGGGACGGTGCACGCGATCGAGTCCGAGCTGTGCCAGGGCGGGTTCGTCCAGCGCTACACGATGAACGAGCAGACGCAGGACGTCGACGGCCTGCCACCGGGTGAGGGCGCGTTCCTGCCCTGCACCTTCTGGCTCGCGGACAACTACATCCTGATGGGACGACGCGACGACGGTGAGCGGGCCTTCACGCGGCTGCTGGACCTCCGCAACGACGTGGGCCTGCTAGCGGAGGAGTACGACTCCTCCGCGCAGCGTTTCGTCGGCAACTTCCCGCAGGCGCTGACGCACATCGCACTGGTGAACACGGCCTTCGACCTGCAGAGCCGCAACGGCCCGACGCACCGCCGTGCCGCGAGCGGCCAGGCGCACCGAGGACCGGGCAACGAGGGCTAGCGCATGGCCTCCCGGTGCGAGGCCCAAGAATCGATGTCAGCCTCCCGTCACTGCGACGTGCAGCAGTCGGTTGACCGCCCGGAGGTCGACCAGCACGCGAGACGGTTCCTTCTCGCCCTCGAAGCACCGCACCCCCTGACGAAGCAGGCCGACCAGGCGCTGCAGGTGGTCGTCGAGACGGAGCACGTGCTGGCTGGCATCACGCCGTCGGGCCCCGCCCCCAGGCACACTGCAGCCGCCGGAGTCCCGCACCCCGGCGTCGCGCCGCGTCTCACTGCTGCCCACCAGCGCGACCAGTGGCCTCAGGACGTCGGCCGAGAGACTGGGAAGGTAGCCGTCCTCGTAGCGTGTACACGTGTCTCGAGCGCGGTCGAGCTCGTACCGCGTCCTTCCGCGCTCGTCGCCACAGCCTGGCCCGGAGCGTCCGAACAGCCGGTGAACCATGGTGTCGCTGAAGAACGACGCGTCGAGGCGAAGGGTGTTCTGCATCTCCACGGCGAGGAACAACGCTCGAACCCAAGCCTCGTAGAGCGCACGTGGCGACGGTGTCCCAGGCGACCCGGTCTCGGACACGACCGGATGCCGGAGCCGGCCGACCTCGAGAGTGTGGCGCAGTCGTTCCGCACCGGCCCGGCCGGTGTGCGCGCGTTCGAACGCCGAGGTCGCGTCGAGCCCTCCGGAGGCGACCAGGACGTGGCGACCACCGGGATGCAGCCGTAGCAGGGGCGTGACGTCGTGCACACGGCCGTGCACGGCGATCCAGCACCCGTGCTCGGCGTCGTTGTGCTCGGTCAGCTCGGACACCGGTATCCCGCGTGTCGACCGTCGCCTGGCGCCTGGCCCGCGCTCCGGCGCGCGGCGCACCGTCTGGCGCTGCCAGGTCGAGGCCGGACGGACGACGGCCGCCTCGGTCCGTGCTGCTGCCTCGGCGTGGTCCCGCTCCTCCCGCGAGCACTCCAGGGCGTCGTCCACCTGCGTCCACGTGCGGTCGCTGGGCCGGCCCGTGAAGCCCGCGATCGTCACACCCCGTCCCACCTTGAACGCGATCTCCAGGTAGCCGAAGACCTTTCGCCGATGCCGCCCCAGGAAGCCGTCGTTCCCGGCGTACGCCTCGCGGACGTCGTCCAAGGCACTGCTGATCCGCGGGCTCCGGCAGCCGGCCGCGTAGCCGGGGACCGAGACCTCGCCGGCCGCGCGAAGGAGCGTCTGCCAGCTCGGCGGGTAGCTGGCGCGATGCTGCAGAATCTCTCGGCCCAGCTGGCTCTCGTGCTTGGTGCGCTCGAGGAACACGTCGAGCAGGTTGAACAGCGGTGACGCGGTGCCGCTCGGCCCCAGCACGCCACGGCTGAACGGGACGGCGAACGGTGCGACGGTCTTCGCCCACACCACGGGGTCGACGTAGGACGGCCGGCCGGGCCGCGGGTCGATGTGGAGAAGAACCTTGCGCGTCACGTCGCGGAGAGCTTCGTGGACGGCGGCGAGGGCGGCCAGAAGTGCGTCCGGGTCGTCGTCCAGCACGGCGGTCTGCGCGTCGGCGATGGCCGGCAGGAGAGGTGCGGACCGCGCGAGGATCTCCAGCTGGGTTAGATAGAAGACGTGCTCCTCCCTGTTGTCCACGGTGGGGACGAGGAGCCGAAGGTTGTCGAGCTCGAGCCGGTCCGGTGAGGAGACGTCGGCCAGCTGCCAGTTGTTCACGATGAGGTCGGCGTAGGAGAGGACGGGGGCCGCCGGTCGGTGGAGCCTTCGCCGGACCTCCGCCCACGGCCGAGCGACGGCCGCGGGCAGCCGCGCAGGCGGCTCGGTGGCGACGTAGTGGTGGGCGTGGCCGAGGATGCCGAGGACGGTCGCGGCACGCAGCAGGGCGGTGTCGGGCAACGCCTCGGGGCGGGCAGACAGCTCGGGCAGATGGTCGAGCGCGCTGCGAAGGCGCATGGTGCGGTGCAGCTGTGGAAGCTCTGCCGCGACCTCGTCCCAGACCCGGTGGCTCGGCGGGAAGGAGGACGCCGGAGCCGTCGTCGGCACAAAGCCGCGGCGCGCCGACAGCGAGCCGAGGTTCTCGTGGCCGAGCCGCTCGTTGCGGCGCTCGACCGAGAGCAGAGTCGACGCGACCGCAGAGCTCCTACCCGCTGCCAAGGTCCCCACCCGCCTTCGACGCGTGCGGCTCCGTTGCCACGATGTCAGGAGGCGGCAGGGAACCCGCAGATACGCCGGGGCCGGACTCCATGGTCGACGAGCGGGCCTCGCCCCTGCCGAGGTGTTCGCCGAGGCGACGCGGGTAGTACGTCGTCGCCTGTGCTCATCGATCTGGAGACTGCCGTGGCCGATCAGAAGTCCCGTGTCGTCGTCGTGACCGGTGCCAGCGGGGGGATCGGGAGAGCCACCGCGGTTCTGTTCGGCGAGCGCGGAGACGCGGTGGGGCTGCTGGCTCGCGGTGAGGTGGGTCTCGACGGTGCGGTGCAGCAGATCGAGCGCGGCGGGGGCCGGGCCCTCGCCGTCCCCACCGACGTGGCCGACTACGGGCAGGTGGAGGCGGCGGCCGCGCGCGTCGAGGAGGAGCTGGGCCCGATCGACGTCTGGGTGAACGTCGGCTTCACCTCCGTCTTCGCGCCGTTCACGCAGATCGAGCCGGACGAGTTCAAGCGGGTCACGGAGGTGACGTACCTCGGGTTCGTCTACGGGACGAAGGTGGCGCTGAAGCGCATGCTGCCGCGCGACCGGGGGACGATCGTGCAGACCGGTTCCGCGCTCGCGTACCGGGGGATCCCGCTGCAGAGCGCCTACTGCGGGGCCAAGCACGCGATCCAGGGGTTCAACGAGGCGCTGCGCTGCGAGCTGCTGCACGACAAGAGCAACGTCCGGGTGACCATGGTGCAGATGCCGGCGGTCAACACGCCGCAGTTCGACTGGGTCCTGTCCCGCCTGCCGCGGCAGGCGCAGCCCGTCCCGCCCATCTACGAGCCCGAGGTCGCGGCGAAGGCCCTCTTGTACGCGGCCGACCACCCGCGGCGCCGGGAGTACTGGGTCGGCGGCAGCACCGCCGCCACCCTCGCCGCGAACAAGTTCGTGCCCGGCCTGCTCGACCGCTACCTGGCGCGCACCGGGTACAAGTCCCAGCAGACCGACCAGCCCCGCAGCCCTGACCAGCCGGCGAACCTCTGGCACCCCGCCGACGGCCCGGGCGGGCACGACTTCGGCGCGCACGGGCGCTTCGACGACCGCTCCACCTCCCGCAGCTACCAGCTCTGGGC
>JBKHWX010000103.1:0-3195 GCA_046566325.1 Actinomycetes bacterium
CGCATCCTTGCCCCCGCGGTCATCGCCACGGCGACATCAGGGTCGACCGGACCGCGCGCGCTGACCAGCTCGGCCGGCACGTCCAGCAGAGAGGTCTTCAGGTCGGTGGCGTACGCCACCACCCCTCCCCGCAGCACCGTCGACGCCCCGGGAACCTCTGCCAGCCGGGCGCTGACGAGTCCTGCGGTGAGCGACTCCGCGACGCCGACGGTGAGGCCGGCCGAGCGGGCAAGGCGTACGACCCGCTCCTGCGGGGCGACGTGCGTCGCCGTCGGCTGCACCGTGCTCTGCAGGCGGCCAGCAGACGACGCTGTCGTCACGGCTCCAGTCCCCGAGCGGCCCGCTTGGCCGCCGTCCGGGCACTGCCCCGTCGCAGCCGCATCGCCTGGACGACGTAGTCCAGGCCGGTGATCACCGTCAGGGCGACCGCGACGAGCATGACGATCCACGCGACGTCCACGGCCCAGCCGCCGAACCAGATGCGGAGCGGCAGCACGTAAAGGCCGATCGCGGTCGCCTGTGCAACGGTCTTGATCTTGCCTCCGTGCGACGCCGGCATGATGCCGTGCCGGATCACCACGAACCTCAGCAGGGTTATCCCGAGCTCGCGCGCGAGCACGACGATCGTCACCCACCACGGCAGGTCGTGGAGCACCGACAGCAGCACGAGGGCGGTACCGATGAGTGCCTTGTCCGCGATCGGGTCCGCAACCTTGCCGAAGTCCGTCACCAGGCCGCGGCGGCGTGCGATGTCCCCGTCGATCCGGTCGGTGACCACGGCGGCTGTGAAGGCAACCCACGCGGCGACCCGCCAGCCCGGCGAGTTCCCGTCGTCGTGGAGCAGGAGGACCGCGAACACGGGCACGAGGGCGATCCGCAGCACGGTCAGTGCGTTCGCGATGTTCCACGGGCTCGGCACGGGGGCGGCGGGCGAGGAACCGGTGCTGGGCGACACGCGCCCGCGTTCCGGACCGGCTCCTCCGCCACCCTCGCGAGTCATGCCGGTTCCGCCACCAGGTCCACACCCTCGGCGTGGACGACGCGGGCCAGGACGAGATCGCCCACCGGCGCCGGCCGCGTCAGACGGGTCACACCGTCGACGTCGGGTCCCTGGTGCGCTGCCCGGCCCACCGCTCCCACCTCGTCGGTGTCCTCGACGAGGACCGCCACCGTCTCCCCCACGCGGGCCTCGGCCCGCTGCGCCGTCAGCTCCTCGACGAGCACTGTTGCTTCGCGCCGTCGCGCCTCGATCTCCGCGGCGTCGTGCTTGCCGTCGAGCCCGGCCGCCTCCGTGCCCTCCTCGTCCGAGTACCCGAAGACGCCGACGACGTCCAGCTCTGCCGCTTCGAGGAAGGCGAGCAGCTCCGCGAAGTCGTCCGGCGTCTCACCCGGGAAGCCGACGATGACGTTGGACCGGATACCGGCGGACGGCGCGATGGCCCGGATGCGCGCGACCAGGTCGAGGAAGTGCTCGCTCGAGCCGAACCGCCGCATCCGCCTCAGCACGGCAGCCGAGCTGTGCTGGAACGACAGGTCGAAGTACGGCGCCACGCCGTCCGTGGCCGCGATCGCCTCCAGCAGCCCGGGACGGATCTCGGCGGGCTGCAGGTACGACACCCGCACACGGTCGATCCCCGGGACGTCGGCCAGCTGCGGCAGCAGGGTCTCGAGCGAGCGCAGGTCTCCCAGGTCCTTGCCGTAGGAGGTGGAGTTCTCGCTGACGAGGAACAGCTCGCGCACGCCCAGCGCGGCGAGCCAGCGCGCCTCGGCGAGCACCTCAGCGGGCGGTCGCGACAGGTAGGCGCCCCTGAACGAGGGGATGGCACAGAACGTGCAGCGCCGGTCGCAGCCGGACGCGAGCTTCAGCGGTGCCCAGGGTCCTCCGTCCAGCCGGCGGCGGACGACGGGAGGCCCGGAGGCCGGACGTCCCGAGCCTGCGCCTGCGTCGGCATCGGCGTCGGCGTCGGCGTCGGCGAAGCGAGCGTGACCTGGGACGGCGATCGACGGCGCCGCGTGCTGGCGCGCCACCGGGGTGAGAGGAAGCAGGGTCCGTCGGTCGCGTGGCACGTGGCTGGCGGGAGCGTGACCGGCCAGTACGGACTCGAGCCGCAGCGCCATGTCCGGGTAGGAGTCGAACCCGAGCACGGCGTCCGCCTCAGGCAGGGACTCGGCCAGCTCGGTGCCGTAGCGCTCGCCGAGGCAGCCGACCGCCACGACAGCACGGGTCCGGGCTCCACTGCCCGCCTGCGTCTTCAGCTCAGCGGCCTCCAGCAGCGCGTCGATGCTGTCCTTCTTAGCCTGCTCCACGAAGCCGCACGTGTTCACGACCGCGACGTCCGCCTGCGCTGCGTCGTCCACGAGCCGCCACCCTGCTGCCTCGAGACGCCCCGCCAGCTCCTCCGAGTCGACCTCGTTGCGGACGCAGCCGAGGGTCACGAGGGCCACGGAGCGAGACTCGGCGGAGGCTGGCTCGAGCGGCTGCGGCACCTCCCCAGGCTAGTTGACGCAGGGCGGGCGGTGTCATGTCGTCAGGCCTCCGGCGGCCAGGGACGGCGCCAGAGAAGGTGCGACCGGCAGGCGTGGCAGCAGCGTGGCCTGCACCGCGTGGTAGACGTCCGGCTTCCCGGCCCAGGTGCCCCCCGCCGGCCGCCCCTGCGGGTCGAGCTCGTGCACCCATCGCCCGGGAGCCTCGATCACGTGCTCGGCGGCGTAGTCCCACCAGGTCCGGTACCAGCGCTCGTACTCGTCGTCCCCGGTGACGCGTCCGAGGACGGCGGCGGCGCCGATCGCCTCCGCCACCACCCAGTGCATGCGCTGGCGAACCACGGGGCGTCCCTCGAAGTCGACGGTGTAGACGAAGCCCGGTTCGCCGTCCACGGCCCATCCGTCCCGAACCCCGGCGTCGAACAGCTGCCGGGCGCCGTCGAGCATCCACTCCCCCGGCTCCCGCCCGCGCAGGCGGAGCGCCTCGCGAGCCTGACGTGTGAGCCGGGCCCACTCGAACCAGTGCCCCACCGTGGCGTCGAACGGGCGGAACGGATGCGCCGGCTCGTCGCGGTGGTAGTCGTACATCGGCTCCCAGCCCGGCGTGAAGTGCTCGGGCAGCCGCCAGCCGTGCTCGCGCGCGAAACCGTCGACCACCCGCTCGGTCATCCGTACCGCACGGTCGAGCCAGACGTCGTCGCCGGTGACGTC
>JBKHWX010000104.1:0-16180 GCA_046566325.1 Actinomycetes bacterium
CGATCCGGCCGAAGCGGAACAGCTCGTCCTCGAGCCTCTCCAGCGTGCCGTCGTCCTCGGCGGAGGCGACCACGGCGACCGCGCCGAGGTGCTCGCACGCGTCACCCAGGTCCCGCGCGCTCGACCACCGGTCCCGCACCATCCCGGACACGACGTCGACGGCGGCGTCGCTCACCTTGCCCCCGAAGAGACGGCCGACGAGGTCGGCCTTGGCGGACGCGTCCCGCGACGGGTCGGTGAGGGCGCGGCGAAGACCGGCGGAGGAGTCGAGCACGCCGACGACGCCGAACAGCTCCTGCCCCAGCCGCGCCGAGTCCACGGTCCGCAGCAGCGGCTCGATCCGGTCCTCGGCTGCCGCCAGCGACGCGCGGCTGGTCCCCCGCATCAGGACTCCTGGGCCGGAACGGCGGCGTGCGCGCCGCGGGCGCCCGCTCGCACCTGCTCGGCATCAGCGGACTCCAGGTCGCCCAGGAAGCGCTCGATCACCCGGGACTGCCGCTCGTCGTCGGTGAGGGACTCGCCCACGATCCTCGAGGCGAGCTCGGTCGCCAGCCGGCCGACCTCGCTGCGCAGCTGGACGACGGTCTGCTGGCGCTCTGCCTCGATCTGCTTGTGCGCCGACTCGGTGATGCGCTGCGACTCCGCGGCCGCCTTCTCGCGCATCTCGGCGAGGATCGCAGCCCCCTCGGCCCGTGCCTCCTCACGGATGCGCGCGGACTCCGCGCGGCCCTCCGCGAGCTGCGCCTGGTACTGCCGCAGGGCCGCCTCGGCCTCCGCCTGCGCCTTCTCCGCCTGCTGCATCCCGCCCTCGATGGACGCCGTGCGCTCGGCGTACATCTCCTCCATCTTCGGCACGACCTTCGTGGCGAAGACCCAGAGCAGGATCGCGAAGGAGACGATCCCGAGGATCAGCTCCATCGGGTGCGGGATGATCGGGTAGGCGGTCGCCCAAAACCCGCCCTCTGCCTGTGGCGCCGCGACGACCGCGGCTGCTGCGAACTGCACGATGGCTCCCGGGGCTCAGAGTCGGCTCATTGTGGCTGGCTGTCAGCGGAAGACGAACGCCAGAGCCAGACCGAAGATGGCGAGCGCCTCGGCGAGGGCGAAGCCCAGGATCGCGATGGGCTGGAGGATGCCGCGAGCCTCCGGCTGCCGCGCCGTGCCGTTGATGTATGCGGCGAAGATCAGGCCGATGCCGATACCAGGGCCGATGGCCGAGAGGCCGTATCCGAGGATGGCGATGTTGCCTTGCATCGTCTCTTCCATTCCTTTCGTTCTGCGGAGCACGTCCCCGCAGGGTGGGTGTGAACAGGCGGTGCGGGTTCTGTCTGCGGTAGTTCTATCCGGAAACCGGTCTGGGTGGTCGGATGTGCGGGCTCAGTGGGCCTCGGCGAGCGAGTCGGCGATGTAGAACGCGGCGAGCAGCGTGAAGATGTATGCCTGCAGGAACTCGATCAGGATCTCGAACACGGTCAGCACGAAGAACATCACGAACGGGCCGACCGACATGATCTTGAGGGCGAGACCGCCGTGCAGCAGCATGTACTCGCCGCCCATCGCCATGAGCAGCAGCAGCATGTGGCCCGCGAACATGTTGCCCATGAGTCGCAGGGCGAGCGTCACCGGCCGGGTGAAGAAGAACGTGATGCACTCGAGGAAGAACATCAGCGGGACGATGGCGACCGGCAGCCCCGCCGGGACGAGGGACCTGAAGTAGCCGAGGAAGCCACGCCTGCGGAACCCGATGCCCAGGTAGAGCACGTAGACGAACAGCATCATCGCCACGGGGATCCCGATCCGCGCCGTCGGCGGGTACTGGATCAACGGGACGATCCCGAGCAGGTTGTTCACCAGCAGGATGAAGAAGAGGCTGGCGAGGACCGGGATGTAGGGGCGGAAGTTCGCCTGCCCCAGCAGGTCGCGCCCGATCGAGTTGCGGGGCAGGTTGTAGACCGCCTCCAGCACCGCCTGCCCACGGGACGGCACGACCTGGAGCCGTCTCGTCGCCGCGAGAAGCACGATGATGATGAGCGCGGTCGAGAGGACCAGCAGGATCCCGGGCCGCGTCAGCGCCCACGCGCCGTGACCGACGAGCGGCTGCCAGAAGTCCTCGACGCTCGGAGGCGTGAAGCCTTCTCCACCAGCGGTGAGCACCATCGACCTCACAGCAGGTCCTCCGTCGGGCCGTCGTTACGGGAGAGCAGATCCTGAGACGAAAGCCGGGCGACCACGGGGGCAACGTACCGGCTCAAGACCGCTCAGTACCGTACCGGAACCAGATCACCGTCAGCGCGCCGGCCATGCCGAGCAGCAGGCCGAGCAGCGTGAGCACGCCGTTCGTGCCGAGCCAGCGGTCTGCCAGGTACCCGGGTAGACCGAAGCCGAGCAGCCCGGACAGCATCGTCGAGACGGCGTTCCACGCCCGCGACTCCGGCAGCGGACCCTGCGGCACCGGCCTGGCCCCGAGCGGCAGTCGAGCCGGCCTCGTCGGCTGCGGCGAGCCGGGCTTGGCTCCGGTCCCAGACGGTCCGCGGGACGCGGTCCCGCCGGACGCCGGCCCGCCCGTCCGCGGCTGGCTGCCGGAGAGGGGCTGCTCGCCGGACGACGGCTGCTTGCTGGACCGCTCTGACATCTGTGCCTCGATGCTCGCGTCGGGAACAGGTACTGAGACCTCGTCGGTCACCGGACCTCGCCGTCGGAGCTGGGTGGGCCGTCCGAGCTGGGTGGCGAGACCGTCGTCCCCTCCGCAGCTCGGCCCGGCGGCGCGTCGTAGACGAGGAGCCGCACGCGGGAGTAGGCCCGGATCTCGGTCGCCAGCCACACCGCCGCGCACAGCAGGGCGGTCACCGCGAAGGCCGTCCCGGACAGCCACGCCGCGTCCTGGAACGCGACCAGCAGCACGCCCAGGAGGCCGACCTTCGTGATGTAGGTGACCAGCGCCACGGCCATCACGTTCTGGGGCGCGGTCTGCGCCGTCCGCCGCAGAACGAGGAGGCTCGCGGAGAAGAACAGCAGCACCACCACGGCCGCGAGCGCGGCGCCGGCCAGCGCGGCCAGCGACACCAGCGCGGAGACGACGACGCAGCCGCCGGCGACCGCGGAGCTCGGGACCAGGGCCCCTCGCAGCATCGCCGCGTACGGGTCGTCAGGTCCTGCTGCCGGTCTCATCCGATGGCCTTCCTGCCGGGGCCGGCGAGGGGTCGCGGCACCAGGCCGGGGCGGTTCCTAGGGCGTCGACTGGCGCAGATGCTTCTGGCTCCAGCGCTTGTGAACGGTATCACAAGCGCTCGCGGGGGCGTCTGTCGCGTAGCGGGCCCACGGTGAGCGCGAGGCTCACGACGACGACGCCGACCCCCACGGGAAGGGCGATGCGCAGCGGCACGAACGCGAGGGCGATCGAGCCGAAGGCGATGACCGCGGTCCACAGGTACAGCACGAGGACGGCGTGCACCTGCGTGTGCCCGAGGTCGAGCAGCCGGTGGTGCAGGTGCCCCCGGTCCGCCGTGAACGGCGAGCGACCCGCGCCGAGACGACGCACGACCGCAAGCACGAGGTCGGCGAGGGGGACGACGAGGACCGCCACCGGCAGCAGCAGCGGCACGAACGCGGGGACCAGCCGCGCGTCCGAGACGACGGCCGGGTCCACCTGCCCGGTGACCGCGATGGCGGAGGCGGCGAGCAGCAGCCCGATCAGGTAGGCGCCGGAGTCCCCCATGAAGATCCGCGCGGGGTTGGAGTTGTGGGGCAGGAAGCCCAGACAGCAGCCTACGAGGCCGGCGGCGACGATCGAGGCGAGGCTCGTGTAGTCGGAGGGGCTCGCGTCGCGGGTCAGGGTGTAGGCATAGACGAAGAACGCCCCGCCGGCAATGGCCATCACGCCGGCCGCCAGGCCGTCCAGGCCGTCGATGAAGTTGACGGCGTTGATGGTGACGACGACGGCGACCACCGTCAGCGCGAGGAACATCCCGCCCGAGCCCACCGTGACGCCAAGCACCGGCAGCGTGACGAGCTGGACCCCCTGCCAGGCGATGAGGCCACCCGCCAGCACCTGGCCCGCGAGCCGGGTCAGGGGGTCGAGTCCCCACACGTCGTCCGCGGCACCGATCAGGCAGACCAGCGCGCCCGCGCCGAGGATGGCCCACGCACCGCGGGAGGCGCTGAAGATCGTCGACAGGAACGGGACCTGCGTCGCGACCACGAACGACGCGGCCAGCCCGGCCAGCATGGCCAGCCCGCCGAGCCGAGGCGTGGGCACGGAGTGCACGTCCCGGTCGCGGACGGGCGTCATCGCCCCGAGACGCTCCGCCAGCCGCCGGACGGCCGGCGTCAGCAGGTAGGTGACGCCTGCCGCCACCACCAGCACGAGCAGGTAGCTCCTCACCTCTCGGACGTCTCGGGGGGCTGACCGCGCCCGTCCCGCTCCACCGGCTCAGCAAGCTCCGTCGGCTCGGCGGGCTGGTTCGGCTCAGCGGAATGGATCGGCTCGGCGGGCTGGTTCGGCTCGGCGGGCTGGTTCGGCCCAGCAGGCTCCGTCCACTCACCGCGCTGGGTCGGCTCGGCGGGCTGGGTCGGCTCAACAAGGTCCGTCGCCTCGGTGCGGGGGCTGGGCTCGGCCGGGCCTTCCGGCGCGTTCCCGTGCAGGTCGAGCATCCCCGGCACGACCTCGCGCAGCTGCCGAAGGCTGATCGCACCGATGCGCGCGAGCCGCGGCACGTCCTCCGTGGCATCGACGATCGTGGACGGCGTCCCGCCGGGTGCCCGGCCCGCCTCCAGGTACGCGGAGACGGCATCTCCGAGCTGGTCACGGGCGTCCGCCGCGGTCCGTGCCGCCGGCTGGCCGGTGAGGTTCGCGCTGCTCACGGCCATCGGCCCGGTGGCGCGGAGCAGCTCGAGCGCGAGCTCGTGGTCGGGCATGCGGAGCGCGACGGTTCCCTCGGTGTCGCCGAGGTCCCAGGCGAGGGAGGGCTGCGCATTGCAGATCACGGTCAGCGCACCCGGCCAGAACCGCTCGACCAGGGCGCGGACGTCGTCGCTGACGTCGGTCGCGAGCGCATCCAGCGTGCGGACGTCCGCCACGAGCACCGGCGGCGGCATGGACCGGCCCCGCCCCTTGGCGGCGAGCAGGTCGGCGACCGCTTCGGCGGAGAAGGCGTCCGCACCGATGCCGTACACGGTGTCGGTCGGCAGCACCACCAGCTCTCCCCGGCGGACGGCGTCCGCCGCGTGCCGCAGCCCGCTCTCGCGCTGCTGGAGGTCGGTCGTGTCGTAGACCGTGGTCACGGATCCGAGTCTTGCACCCGTTGCGCGCACACGTACCGAGGCCTGCCCGTCAGGTCACGGTGCCCGACCACGCCGGTCCACGGTCCGTCCTCGAGCTCGCTGACCAGGCGTTCCTGCTGCGTCTCGGCATGTTCCAGGACGACGATGCCCCCTGGCCGAAGCAGCCTGGCGGCCGCGCCGATCACGAGCCGGGGGACGGCGAGCCCGTCCGCACCTCCGCCGTACAGGGCGACGGTGGGGTCGTGGTCGCGAACCTCCGGGTCGAGCGGCGCCATCCCCTCAGGGATGTACGGCGGGTTGCTGACGACGACGTCGACGCTCCCGTCCAGCTCGCCGAACGCGGTGGCGGCGTCCCCGAGGCGCAGCTCGACGTGCCCCGGGACGAGCCGCGCGAGGTTCCGCTCGGCCCAGGCGTGCGCGAGCGGGTCGAGCTCGACCGCGAGGACGACGGCCCGCGGCACCTCGTCGGCTACCGCGGCGGCGATGGCGCCGGAGCCGGTGCAGAGGTCCACGACGACAGGACTGGCGCCGTCCCGCACGACGGCCTGCGCGGCCTCGACAGCAGCGCCGGCGACCACCTCGGTCTCGGGGCGAGGGACGAAGACGCCGGGGCCGACGTCCAGCTCGAGACGGCGGAACGGCGCGCGGCCGGTGAGGTGCTGCAGCGGCACGCGCCGGGCGCGCTCGGCGACGAGGTCCTCCGCACCGGCGGGAGCGGGTGCCCCGCGCAGGACGGCGGCCGCCAGCTCGCCGCGACCGCAGCCGAGCAGGTGGGCGAACAGGGTCTCGGCGTCCGCCCTGGGTGTCGGGACGCCGGCAGCGGCGAGCGCGGCCTCGGCGTCCCGCAGGGCCTCGGCGAGAGTGGTCACCCGGTGGCGGCGCCGGACGCGGCCAGCCGCTCGGCCTGGTCGGCGTCGACGCAGGACTGCACGACCGGGTCGAGGTCGCCGTCCAGCACCTGGTCGAGGTTGTAGGCCTTGAACCCCGTGCGGTGGTCGCTGATCCGGTTCTCCGGGAAGTTGTAGGTGCGGATGCGCTCGGAGCGGTCGACCGTGCGGACCTGGGAGCGCCGGGCGTCCGCCGCCTCAGCGGCCGCAGCCTCCGCCGCCGCGGCCATCAGCCGGGCACGCAGGATGCGAAGCGCCTGCTCCTTGTTCTGCAGCTGGGACTTCTCGTTCTGGCAGGACACGACGATGCCCGTGGGCAGATGCGTGATGCGGACGGCGGAGTCCGTCGTGTTGACGCTCTGCCCGCCCGGCCCGGAGGACCGGTAGACGTCGACCCGCAGGTCGTTCGGGTCGATCTCGACCTCGCCCGCGTCCTCGGGCTCCGGCATCACCAGCACCCCGGCCGCCGACGTGTGGATGCGCCCCTGCGACTCGGTCACCGGGACCCGCTGGACCCGATGGACGCCGCCCTCGAACTTGAGCCGGTACCACACGCCGTCCAGGGGGTCGGCACCGCCACGGGACTTGACCGCGACGGAGACGTCCTTGTAGCCGCCGAGGTCGGACTCGGTCGCGTCGAGCAGCTCCGTACGCCAGCCCTTGCGCTCGGCGTAGCGCAGGTACATCCGCAGCAGGTCGCCCGCGAACAGCGCGGACTCCTCGCCGCCCTCGCCGGCCTTGATCTCGAGGATGACGTCGCGGCCGTCGTCCGGGTCCCGGGGGACCAGCAAGGTCCGCAGCCGCTCGGCCGCGTCGTCGGCCGCGGCGCGCAGGGTGGGGAGCTCGACGGCGAAGGACTCGTCCTCGGCGGCCAGCTGCTCGGCGGCTTCCGCGTCCCCGGCCGCGGAACTCCAGGCGGTGTAGGCCGCCACGACCGGCCCCAGCTCGGCGTACCGGCGGCCGACCCGGCGGGCCCGGGCGGCGTCGGCGTGCAGGTCGGGGTCGGCGAGCTGCCGCTCGAGCTCCGCGCGCTCGCGCACCAGCTCGTCGACGGACTCGAACATCACCCCTCCAGTCTGTGTCAGTCCCTCGTGCGGTGGAGGCCTACGGCGGTCTGACACGCATCGCGACCCGACGACCTGTCAGACCCTCGTGCCGTGGAGGCCTACGACGGTCTGACACGCGAACGGCGCCGGTGGCCCACCGAGCGGTGGACGACCGGCGCCGCAGACGCGCTACTTGCCGGAATCTGCCTTCGAGCCGGCCTCTGCCTTCGAACCGGCACGAGCGCGGTTGCCGTACCGCTGCTGGAACCGGGCCACGCGGCCGCCGGTGTCGAGAATCTTCTGCTTGCCGGTGTAGAACGGGTGGCACTGGCTGCAGACGTCGGCGTGGATCTGACCGCTCTGCGCCGTGCTGCGGGTGGTGAACGTCGCGCCACAGGTGCAGGTCACCGTGGTCTCGACGTAGTTCGGGTGGATGTCGCGCTTCACGCTGGAACTCCTCGGATCGACACGGTCGCCGGGTCGTGCACGCCTGCTGACGAGCAGGGGCACGTGAACCGGAACCAACAAGGCGGCGGCGCCGCCGACCGCCACCGGGACAGTCTGCCAGACGGCAGCCACGCCGTCGAAACGTCACGCGACGAGCTGGGATTCCCGCACGAGCGGAAGCCGGACGACGACCTCCGTGCCCTCCCCCGGGGCGGATCTCAGGTCAAAGGAGCCCGAGTGGTGCTCGACGATGCCCCGGACGATCGACAGGCCGAGACCGGTGCCGGGGATCGCCCGCTGCACGGCGTTCGAGGCCCGGAAGAACCGCGAGAACAGCTGCTCCTGCTCGGCCTGCGGGATCCCGATGCCCGTGTCCCGGACGCGCACCGTGACCGCGTCGCCGTCCTCGGCCGGCTCCAGCTCGACGGCCACCTCGCCTCCCGCCGGCGTGAACTTGACAGCGTTGCTCAGCAGGTTGAGGACGACGCGCTCGAGCTGCATCTCGTCCCCGCTAACCTTCGCGTCCACCCCGTCCGTACGCGCACTGAGCCGCAGGCCGCCCGCGTCCGCCTGGGGCCGCAGCGACCGGACGACGGACTGCACGACCTCTGCCATGTCCACCTCGCCGACGGTGCTGCGCAGCACGCCGGACTCGATCCGCGAGAGCATCAGCAGGTCCTCGATCAGGGACCGCAGGCGGACGGTGTTGCGCTCGATCACCTCGAGCATCGAGCCCATCTCGTCCGTCACCGGGCCGGCGTCGCCGTCCCGGAGCAGCTCGGCGTACCCGGCGATCGACGTCAGCGGGGTGCGCAGCTCGTGCGAGACCGTCGACAGGAAGTCGGTCTTCTGACGGTCGAGCTCCTGCAAACGGTCGACGAGCTCGAGCTGCTGCTCGAACAGGTGGCTGTGCTCCAGCGCTCGGCCCAGGTCCCCGCAGACCCACTGGGCGGCCTGCACCTCCTCGAGCCTGAAGTCCCGGGGTGTCTCGTGCACCAGCACGGCGACGGCGAGGACGTCGTCGTTGCCGCCCACGGGGACGACGAGCAGCGCCTGTGCATCCGTCAGCGCGAGCAGGAGGTGGGCGTCGTCGCTGTCCAGCTCCCGCGCGGTGCGGACGTTGGGGCAGGCGTAGACCTCGTTGTTGCGCCACAGCTGCCGGAGGGCCGCACGCGCGCTGGCACCCGGGAAGGGCAGCGGCAGCGCGGGGTCGAGGCCCTCGCGACACCACTGCGCCTGCACGGCGTACCGGGAGGGCTCGTCGCCCTCGGCGTCGACGTACCGGATCCACGCGCAGTCGAGACCGAGCACCTCACCGAGCTCGCGGGCGGCGGCGGTGAGCACCTGGTTCCGCCCGAGCTCTTCACGGACCCTGCGAGAGGACTGGCGTGCGGCGCGCCACATCCGGGTCGCCTCGCGCTGCTCCGCGCGCAGGCGGTCGCCCTCGTCGGCGAGGGCGTTGGTGGCGAGCGCTACGTGGCGGACCTCGCGCGGACCTCGCGCGGAGGCGCGCGCCGACGTCTCCCCCATCCGGAGCCGTTCCAGCACGTCCCGCAGCTGCTCCAGGGGCCCGTGCACGGAGCGCACGCACGAGCCGGCGACCACACCTGCGAGGACGACGAACAGCAGGGTCAGCGCGACGAGCGCGGGCGCGGCGAGCTCCCTGACCGCCCTGGCCTCCTCGCGCACCCGCTGGCGCTCCGCGAAGATCACCTGGGCGACCTCCGACTGCTCGTGCCGGAACCTGTCGAACGCCTGCTTCCCCGCGGCGGAGGAGGGGGTGCCCTGGCCGCCGCTGGTCGCGACGGCCGGAACGGCGTACTTGTGCAGCCAGACCTGCGCCGCCGTGCGCTCGCGGGACACGTCGACGTCCAGACCGCCCTTCGCCGCCAGAGCCTCCACCCTGTCGATCTCGGCCAGGACGCCGTCGCGCGCCTGCATGTACGGGGTCAGGAAGGCGATGTCGTCGGTCAGCAGGTAGCCGCGCACCCCGGTCTCGGCGTCGAGCATGAGCTGGAGGGCGTGGTTGTTCGCGTCGACGGCGGGGGCCAGACCGCGGGACAGGCGGTCCAGGCGACTGGTCGCCGCGTAGAGCGAGCCGATCCCCGAGCCGCCCACGACCGCGACGAGGAGCACGAGGATCCCGAAGGCGTTCCGCAGGCGTGTGGCGAGTGAGTCACCGACGAGCAGACGGGACAGGGACCGGGTCTTCGGGGCGACCTCTCCGGGCGCTGCCGGCGCGCCGGGGCCGGACCCAGCACCTGTCATGCGGATCTCCTGGTTGCAGAGGGTTCGAAGGGAGAGCGTTCGAAGGCAGCGAGTTCGCAGGGAGTGGGTCCGAAGGGAGTGGGTCCGGCTGCAGCAGGGGTGGCGGCAGCGGGCGCCGCTGCAGCGGGGCCGGGCACGCATGCGGGAGCAGCGGAAGGGGACGCGATCTCGGCGCGGGCGCACGCGCCGTCCTCGAGACCGGCCAGGTCGTTCAGAGCGCGGAGGCCGACCGCGCCGCAGCGCCTCAGGGCGGCGGCGGCGGCCTCCGCGAGCCGAGCGTCGCCGTCCAGCGTCAGCTCGGCGAGCCGCGGGACGGCGGCTGCGGCGCCCAGGCTCCCGAGCGCGGCGACCGCCGTGGTCCTGAGAACGCGAGGCTGGTCGTCCCCGACGGCCGCGAGGAGTGCGGCCAGGGCGGGCGCAGCGGCGATGAGCCCGAGGGCCCGGGCGACCTGCACGCGAACCCGGAGGTCGGGGTCCTCGTGGAGCAGCTCGACCAGGACGTCGATGGTGCCGACCGCGCCGGAGAGACCCGCCAGCTCCGCCGCGACGGCGCGCTGCTGCTCGTTCCCTGTGCGCAGGACGACGCCGAGCGCTTCGTGCGCGCGGACCCCCATGGCCAGCACGGCGGCGGAGAGCACGGCCGGCGGGACGGACCGGGGGCCGGTGACGCAGTGCAGGAGGGGTACGGCCGCCTCCGGGGCACGGATCTGCCCGAGCGCCCGCGCGGCGGCCGTCCGCACGTCGCGCTGGGGGTCGGAGAGCAGGTGCACCAGGTCGGGGACGGCGGCACGGCTGCCGGCCGCCCCCAGCACCTCCGCACCGTGCGTGCGACGGACGACGGACCGGGAGCGGGTACCGGCGAGCGCACGCGCGAGGGTGCCCTTCTGCGCCAGGAGGTCGACGACGGCAGCACGCGTCTGCCCGGTGAGTCGCGGCAGCAGGGCTTCCAGCTCCCCCTCCATGGCAGCCCACCGCCCGCCGTCCAGGGTCGCCAGCTCCTCGACGGCCGCGGCCGCGTCGTCCGGGTCGGCGACCCCGAGGCGGGCCACCGGGGCTTGCGGCGCCTGCGCGGCCGTCTCGAGCCGCCGCTCGGATTCGAGCCGCCGGCCCCGCCGGGACATCAGGACGCTGGGCAGCGCCACGAGCACGCCGGCGAGGGCGAGCAGGGCGATGCCGACGGAGCCGGGAAGTAACACGTCACGAGCCGATCCGCGTCAGGACGGCCTGCAGGTCCGCACGGCTGAACGGCTTGGGGAGCACGGCGTCGGCCGGCAGCGCGAGCTGGTCGTGCCGGTCGAGCACGCTGCTCACGACGACGGTCACGCCTGGCATCGCGGGGTCGGACCGCAGTGCCGCCAACACCTCGTGTCCCGAGATCCCCGGCAGCATCAGGTCGAGGACGACGAGGTCGGGAGGCGTCCGCCGGGCCGCCTCGAGGCCGTGCTCACCGGTTCCGCACTCCTCGACGGCCCACCCCAACCGGGAAAGGTACGAGCGAAGCAGGTGTCGCACGTCGACGTCGTCCTCGATCACGAGGGCGCGTCGCGCGCCGGCACGGCCCGTCCTTGTCACACAGAAGGTGTCGACATCAAGAGGGTCGACCTTGAGGGCCCACCGGCCGCCACGGTGCACAGGCTCCGTCCCGGCAGGGGCGACGGTCTACGCGGGAGGCCTTCCGCGCACGAGAAGGCCCTCACCGCGGTCGGTGAGGGCCTCCATGGACGGGCTCGGGCTAGTCGTCGTCCCGGTTGCCGGACAGGGGCGTGGGCGTCGTCTTCTGGACCTGCATGAGGAACTCCGCGTTGCTGCGTGTCTCCTTGAGCTTGGAGATCAGCAGCTCGATGGCCTGCTGGGAGTCGAGCGCCGTCAGCACGCGGCGGAGCTTCCAGGAGACCTGCAGCTCCTCGCGTCCGAGCAGGATCTCCTCACGACGGGTGCCGGAGGGGTTGACGTCCACGGCCGGGAAGATGCGCTTGTCGGCCAGTCGCCGGTCGAGCCGCAGCTCGGAGTTGCCGGTGCCCTTGAACTCCTCGAAGATCACCTCGTCCATCTTCGAGCCGGTCTCCACGAGCGCAGTGGCCAGAATCGTCAGGGACCCGCCGTTCTCGATGTTCCGCGCCGCACCGAAGAACCGCTTCGGCGGGTAGAGCGCACTGGAGTCGACGCCGCCCGACAGGATCCGGCCGGACGCCGGTGCCGCCAGGTTGTAGGCCCGGCCCAGGCGCGTGATCGAGTCGAGCAGGACGACGACGTCGTGCCCCATCTCGACCAAGCGCTTCGCACGCTCGATCGCGAGCTCCGCGACGGTCGTGTGGTCGTCCGCGGGGCGGTCGAACGTCGAGGCGATCACCTCGCCCTTGACCGTGCGCTGCATGTCCGTGACCTCCTCCGGCCGCTCGTCCACGAGCACGACCATGAGGTGGACCTCGGGGTTGTTCACCGTGATCGCGTTGGCGATCGCCTGGAGGATGAGGGTCTTGCCCGCCTTGGGCGGTGACACGATCAGGCCGCGCTGCCCCTTGCCGATCGGCGCGACGAGGTCGATGATCCGCGTCGTCAGGATGCCGGACTCGGTCTCCAGGCGCAGGCGCTCCTGCGGGTACAGGGGCGTGAGCTTGGTGAACTCGACCCGCTGCCTCGCCTGCTCCGGGGTCATCCCGTTGACGGTGTCGAGGCGGACGAGGGCGTTGAACTTCTGCCGCTGGTTCTGCGGCTCACCCTCCCGCGGCTGGCGGACGGCACCCGTGACGGCGTCCCCCTTGCGCAGGCCGTTCTTCTTCACCTGTCCCAGCGAGACGTACACGTCGTTCGGACCGGGCAGGTAGCCGGAGGTGCGGACGAACGCGTAGTTGTCGAGGACGTCGAGGATCCCGGCGACCGGCAGGAGGACGTCGTCCTCGCCGAGCTGCGGCTCGTCGTCCCCGCCGCCCACGGCCTCGCCCGGGCGGCCGCGACGCTTGCGGTCGCGGTACCGGCTGCGGCGCCGGCGACCGCCGCCGTCCTCGTCGTCGTCCGGGCCGTTGTTGCGGTCGGCCCTGTCGGAGATGTTCGTCCGGTCGCCCCTGTCGGAACGCTCGGGGCGCTCGCCGCGCCCGTTCCGGTCGCTTCTGTCGGTCCTGTCAGTTCTGTCAGCAGTCCGGTCGGTGCGCTCGGACCTGTCGGTACGGTCCGCCCTGTCCGTGCGCTCAGTCCTGTCCGTGCGCTCAGTCCTGTCCGTGCGCTCGGTCCTACCAGTCCCCTGGGAGCGGTCCGGACGGTCGGACCTGTCCGTGCGCGCCTCGCGCTCGTGGTGCTGGCGGCCCTGCGGCTGTCCGTCGCGCTGCTGTCCGTCGCGCTGCCGGTCGTCGGCACGGTCCTCGCGCTCCCGCTGCCCGGGCTGCTCGGCGCGCTCCTCGCGCCGTCCCTCGGGGCCGGTCGACTGCGCGGGAACGACGGTCACGCGCTCGGGCTGGCCCTCCTCGGCGCGGTCCTCGGGCTGACGCTCGAGCGGCCTCGCCACGCTCTGGGCGGAACGGTCGTCGGGCTGCACCTGTTCTGCTGACTGGACCTGTTCGGTTGACCGAGGCCCCCGGTCAGCGTTACGGCCGTCGGACGCCGACCCGGCCGTCTCGTTCTGCCCTGCCGTTTGGTGCTGCCCTGCCGTTTGGTTCTGCGTGGCACGGATGGCATCGAGCAGGTCGCTCTTGCGCATCCTCGCGGTGCCGGTGACCCCCAGCTCGCTCGCGAGCGCCTGCAGCTGGGGCAGCCGCATCGCGGAGAGCGCAGGCTTGCGGGCCGGTGCCGTCCCGGTCGGTGTCGCCGACTCCTCGGCGGCCGGAACGGCGATGTCAGTGTCTGTCACGAAGGATCCTTCCCCCTCGTCAGCGGCCCTTCAGATGGACCGCGGGTGTACGGCGAGAACGCCGGCCAGAGATGAGCCAGACAACCGTCGACCCAGACGGTTGCAGAACATGGCTGGTGCCTTCAGGCGCCTGGGGGTCTCACCAGCTGAGAACTGCCGAACCCGGTCTCCTGTGGCTCACCAACTGTAACACCGAGCACGTCCGGGGTGTTCCGGAACACGCGCGGCGGGTCGTTCTTCCCCCGGTCAGACCCACGTAGCCGTCGGAGCGCACGAGAGTCTGACAGCGGACGCGGGCTCAGTCGAGCGCGACGCGGGTCGTGAGCGTCGCGCCCACGAGGTCGATCCCCGGCACGAGCACGAGCCACCGCGAGTCGGCGACGGCTTGCACCCGGCGGTCGACCCGTTCCCGGCCGGTGCCGAGCACGAGCACGCTCGGCCCGGCCCCGGAGACGACGGCCGCGAGCCCGACCGAGCGGAGCGACTCCAGCAGCTCGGCGGTGTCCGGCATCGCCGGTGCGCGGTACGCCTGGTGCAACCGGTCCTGGGTCGCGGCGAACAACAGGTCGGGACGGCGCGTCACGGCCTCGACGAGCAGCGCGGCGCGGCCCGCCGTGAAGGCGGCGTCGGCGTGCGGGACCAGCGTCGGCAGCATCGACCGGGCCTTGGCCGTCGGCAGCTCGGTGCCCGGGATACACACGACGGCGACGAGGTCCGGATGGGGCTCGACCCGGACGGCGTGCGTTCCGCCCGGCCCCGACCAGCCCACCGTCATCCCCCCGAGCAGGCTGGCGGAGGCGTTGTCCGGGTGTCCCTCGAGGTCGCTCGCCACCTCGAGCGCGGTGACGTCGTCCAGCAGCTCGGGCTGGACCAGCAGGCCGCGCGCGGCGACGACCCCGGAGACCACGGCGGCCGCCGACGAGCCGATCCCCCGCCCGTGGGGCACGCTGTTGCGACAGCGCAGCACCAGGCCGGGCTGCGACGCGCCGACACGCTCGAGGGCGGCCCGCACCGAGCGGACGACGAGGTGGTCCTCGCCCTCGCCGACCCGCCCCGCACCCTCGCCCGTGACCTCCACGTGCACGCCCGGCTCCGGCACCGCGGTGACCTCGACCTCGTCGTGCAGCCGCAGCGCGAGCCCCACCGCGTCGTAGCCGGGGCCGAGGTTTGCGCTGGACCCCGGGACCCGCACCCTCACGGCGGAGCCGTAACGCAGCTGCGTACCGCGGCGCGTCGCCGTCCCCTCGCTCGTCCTCGCGCCGTCGGCCGTCCCCGAGCGGTTCCGCATCCGGGAGCCGTCAGCCACCGTGGCCGCCGGCGACCGCCCCCGGCCGGTCGTCGTCCAGCAGCCCCAGGGCACCGGCCGCGGTCATGGCGTCGACCGGGACGCGGACCGGCGTGACCTCGCCGCCGTCGGGACCCCTCAGCGCCCACTGCGGGTCCTTCAGCCCGTGGCCCGTGACGGTGACGACGACACGCTGCCCGGCCGCGAGCCTCCCGGCCTCGTGGCGGGCGAGCAGCCCTGCGACTCCGGCGGCGGACGCCGGCTCGACGAACACGCCGTCCCGGCTCGACAGCAGCCGGTGCGCGGCGAGGATCTGCTCGTCCGTCACGGCGTCGATCACACCTCCGGACTCGTCGCGGGCCTGCTCCGCCTGGCGCCACGACGCGGGGTTGCCGATCCGGATGGCGGTCGCGATGGTGTTCGGCTGGTCGACCGGGTGCCCGAGGACGATCGGGGCAGCCCCCGCGGCCTGGAAGCCCCACATCTCGGGCCGGCGGGCCGCCGTCCCGTGGTGGAAGTACTCGGTGTAGCCCTTCCAGTAGGCGGTGATGTTGCCCGCGTTGCCGACGGGCAGGCAGTGGATGTCGGGGGCGAACCCGAGGGCGTCGACGATCTCGAACGCTGCCGTCTTCTGCCCCTCGATCCGGTAGGGGTTGACGGAGTTGACGAGCTCGACCGGGTACGACTCGGCCAGCTTTCGCGCCAGCGTCAGGCAGTCGTCGAAACTGCCGTCGACCTGCAGGAGGGTCGCGCCATGGGCGATCGCCTGGCTCAGCTTGCCCATCGCGATCTTGCCGTCGGGGACGAGGACGCCGCAGACCATCCCGGCCGCCGTCGCGTAGGCCGCCGCCGACGCGGACGTGTTCCCTGTGGAGGCGCAGATGACGGCGCGGGCACCGAGACCGGCCGCGTGGGAGATCGCGGTGGTCATGCCCCGGTCCTTGAACGAGCCGGTCGGGTTGCAGCCCTCCACCTTGACCCACACGTCGCACCCGGTCAGGTCGGAGAGGTGCCGGGCCCGGACGAGCGGCGTGCCCCCCTCGCGCAGGGTCACGACGCGACGGCCCACCTCGTCCGGCAGCCGGTCGCGGTACTCCTCGATCACCCCGCGCCACTGGTGAGCCAT
>JBKHWX010000105.1:0-16219 GCA_046566325.1 Actinomycetes bacterium
ACTATCGGACCCCGCGGCCGTACCGTCGCGACGGAAGGAACGCGAGCGACTGCTCGGCGAGCTGCTCGAGCAGATCACCCCCTTCGAGCGGTACTGGGCATTTCCCGGTACGGCCCGGATGGCGGAGCTTCTGGAGCTGTATGCCGCCGGTGACTACGAGACGCTGCTCGCGGCCGCCGAGCCGATCGCGCAACAGGTCGTCGGCGACCGCCCGCGGGACCAGCGGCAGCGCCCCTCATTCGAGGTGCTGATGGTCGCCGACCTGGCCGCACCGGAGGCTGAGGCGCTCGCCGAGGAGTTCCGGCGGCTCCGGCGTCCCGACGACAAGTTCACATACGAACTCGTCATCCTGCCGAGCTTCGAGGATGCGCTCGTGGCTATCCGCCTGAACTACCGGATCCAGGCGTGCGTCATCCGGCACGACTTCCGGCTGCGCTCGCGGCTCGACGTCCACAGCACCGGCTTCATGCCGCAGGGGACGACGGACGTCAAGGTGCTCGAACCCGTGAGCGTGACCGAACGCGTTCGTGTCCTGGGTAAGGACATCTCCGAGCTTCGGCCAGAGCTCGACCTCTACCTCGTCGGGCACAGCGCCATCGAGGCTCTCGCCGGCGAGGTCGGGCGGGGCTTCGACCGTGTCTTCGTCCGCCGCGACGCACTGGAGATGCACCTGTCGATCCTGGGCGGCGTCGAGAAGCGTTATGAGACACCGTTCTTCAACGCGCTCCGGCACTACAGCCGCCGTCCCACCGGCGTCTTCCACGCGCTGCCGATCTCCCGCGGCAGGTCGGTCATCAACTCCCCGTGGGTCTCCGACATGGCGGACTTCTACGGGCTGAACATCATGCTGGCCGAGACGTCCGCGACGTCCGGCGGACTGGACTCCCTGCTCGAGCCGGTGGGGGCGATCAAGAGGGCTCAGGAGCTGGCGGCGCGGGCGTTCGGTGCTCATCACAGCTACTTCGTGACCAACGGCACGTCGACTGCCAACAAGATCGTCATGCAGTCGATCGTCATGCCGGGCGAGGTCGTCCTGGTCGACCGCAACTGCCACAAGTCCCACCACTACGCCCTCATGCTCGCAGGGGCCCAGGCGCACTACCTCGACGCCTACCCGCTCGACGACTACTCCATCTACGGAGCGGTGCCGCTACAGACGATCAAGCGTCAGCTGCTGGCCTACCGTCGCGCCGGCCGGCTCGACCAGGTGAAGCTGCTCACGCTGACCAACTGCACGTTCGACGGGATCGTGTACGACGTCGAACGGGTGATGGAGGAGTGCCTTGCGATCAAGCCCGACCTCGTCTTCCTCTGGGACGAGGCATGGTTCGCCTTCGCGGGCTTCCACCCGGCATACCGGCGGAGGACGGCGATGGACACGACCCGCCACCTCTACGAGCGCTACCGCGACCTGGCCTACCGGGAGCGGTACGCCGCCCAGGCAGCAGAGCTTGCGGACGCCGACGACGAGACGTTGCTGAACACGCGGCTGCTGCCGGACCCGGACGCCGTCGTGCTTCGCGTCTACGCCACCCAGTCCACGCACAAGACGCTGACGGCCCTGCGACAGGGGTCCATGATCCACGTCTTCGACCAGCACTTCGGGCACCGGAACGAGGAGGCGTTCCGCGAGGCGTACATGACGCACACGTCGACGTCGCCGAACTACCAGATCCTGGCCTCTCTCGACATCGGCCGCCGCCAGGTCGAGCTCGAAGGGTTCGAGCTCGTCCAGAAGCAGCTCGAGCTGGCCATGGTGCTCCGCGATGTCGTCGCCAGCCAACCGCTGCTCAAGAAGTACTTCCGCATCCTCGGGCCTGAGGACCTCATCCCCGCGGGGCGCTCCACGGGAGGCCTGCAGCGTGAGCAGACGCTGGATTCTCTGGCTGCGCCGTCCCCGCCGGCTCCGCTGGGATCGGCCCGCGAACAGCCATGGGAACGGGACGAGTTCGCGCTGGACCCCAGCCGTGTGACGCTCCACATCGGCCTGACCGGGGTGGACGGCGACCGGTTCAAGCATGAGTACCTCATGAAGAGGTACGGGATCCAGGTCAACAAGACCTCACGGAACACCGTGCTGTTCATGACGAGCATCGGCACCACGCGCAGCTCGGTCGCCTACCTGATCGAGGTCCTGGTGCGCCTCGCGCAGGAGCTGGAGGACGAGGTCGAGCGGATGGGGCCCTTCGACCGCCGGGCCCACGACCGACGGGTCAAGGCGCTCACGAGCGACCCTCCGCCCCTCCCCGACTTCTCGGCGTTCCACCCCCGCTTCCGGGGTGACCCGACCGGTGAGACCCCGGAGGGCGACGTCCGCGCCGCCTTCTTCCTGGCCTACCGAGACGGACTGTGCGAGTACGTGACGGGCGACGAGGCGATGGCGCGGCTCGACGCCGGCCGCGACCTCGTGTCTGCGACGTTCGTGATCCCATACCCACCGGGATTTCCGATCCTTGTCCCCGGGCAGGTCATCAGCCGCGACATCCTCGCCTTCATGCAGGCCCTCGACACCCGCGAGATCCATGGGTACATGCCCGGCCTGGGCTACCGCGTCTTCACCGACGAGGCCCTGGCCGAGACCCTCCCGGCCCGCTCCTGAGCGAGCGGAAACTGGAACCAGAACAAGGTTCCCGAACCCCTTGCAAGCGATCTTGACTGAGCGGATAGTTGCCGGAGTCAGGCCTCAGCGAGCCCGCTGTCACGTTGGTGGCCACGACCGAGGGCCGGGCTGAGGCATCGACTGCTCAGGCGTCGGGAGGACATCATGGACGCTTCCGGAACCAACCTCGAACTCTCGCGTCGGACCTGGCTCGCCGCCGGTGCGGCGACGGTCGGCGCGCTCGGCCTCGGCCTCGCCACGGCGGGGCCCGCGGCCGCGGACCAGCAGTCAGGCTGGCGATGGTGCAACCGCTGTCAGTGCCTGTTCTACGGGGACAACTACACGAGCGGCTGGTGCACACGCGGTGGTGGGCACAACTGGTCGGGCAGCGGGAGCTACACGCCCAACTACGGCAGCTACTCCCCAGGGCAAGGGGGCTGGTGCTGGTGCAACAGGTGTCAGACCATGTGGTGGGGTGGCAGCAACAACAGCGGCTACTGCCCGGCTGACAGCGGGGGCGGCCGACGCCAGGGTCACAGCAAGTACGGCAGCGGCGACTACCACTGCCAGTACGGCGGCTACCCGGGCGGTCAGCAGCAGTCGGGCTGGCGCTGGTGCCGAAAGTGCTACTGCATGTGCTACTCGGGTAACGGGTACGGCTACTGCCCCAGTGGTCGGGGCCACGACTTCGGCGGGAGCGGGGCGTACTGGATGCCGTACGAGTGACGTGACAGACCTACCGGGCGGACGAAGGTTCGCCCGGTACGACTGCTGAACGACGTCGCATCCCGACGCGAGCAGGTGTAGGCCTCTCGCCGTGCTCCTCGCGGGTCCACCATCCGGCGAAGAACACGGCGGGCGACGGGGGACAGGCGGCGATCCACGCTCATCGCCCGATAGGCGATGATCGACCTCGACGCCGCCTACCCTCGCCGGAGAAGTTTCGTGACGCTCGACCTCGACGCTCTACGTAGGCACTTCCCCTCGCTGCAGTCGGGTCTCGCGCACTTCGACGGCCCCGGCGGCACCCAGACCCCGCGCGAGGTCGGGGAGGTCGTCGCCGCCACGCTGACCGGCCCGCTGTCAAACCGCGGCACGGCCGCGGTCTCTGAGCGCAACGCGGAGGACGCGGTCGCGGCCTTCAGGTCGGCCTACGCCGACCTGCTCGGCGCGTCCCCTCAGGGGATCGTCTACGGCCGCAGCGCCACGCAGATGACCTATGACTTCTCCCGTCACCTGGCCAAGAGTTGGCAGCCGGGTGACGAGGTGGTCGTCTCCCGGCTCGACCATGACGCGAACGTGAGCCCATGGCTTCAGGCAGCAGAGGCCGTGGGGGCGCGCGTGCGTTGGATCGACTTCGACCCGGAGTCCTCGGAGATCGAGTGGGCGAGCGTCGAGCAGGCGATCAGGGACCGGACGCGTGTGGTGGCCCTCACCGCGGCGTCCAACCTTCTGGGAACCAAGCCGCCCGTCCGCCAGGTTGCCGACATCGCGCACGCTGTCGGCGCCCTCCTCTATGTCGACGGAGTGCACTACACCGCGCACGAGTTCGTCGACCTCGACGGGCTCGGAGCCGACTTCTTCGTGTGCTCGCCCTACAAGTTCCTGGGCCCGCACTGCGCCGTGCTGGCGGCGTCACCCGAGCTGCTCGAGTCGATCACACCGGACAAGCTGGCCCCGTCCACGAACGACGTCCCCGAGCGCTTCGAGCTGGGAACTCTGCCGTACGAGATCATGGCCGGCGCCACCGCCGCCGTCGACTTCCTCGCGGACGTCGACCCGGGGGTGGCGGTCGACCGGCGCGAGCGGCTGAGGGCGTCCCTGCAGGCGATCGGCGACCACGAGCTTCGGCTCCGCGAAGCCGTCGAGGCCGGTCTGAGGGAGCTCGGCGACCGGGTGGTGCTGCACTCTCGCGCACTGGACCGCACCCCGACGTTGCTGCTCACCCTGCCGGGCAGGCGGTCCGTGGATGCGTGCCGCTTCCTGGCGAAGCGGAAGGTCCTCGCCCCGGCCGGCTTCTTCTACGCGCACCAGGCCACGATGCGGATGGGTCTCGACGACACGCACGCGCTTCGCGTCGGGATCGCGCCGTACAACACCGAGGACGACGTCGCGCGCCTGGTCAGCGGGCTCACCGACTTCTTGTCCACGACCGAGCTGTTGATGTCGACGACCTAGGAAGATGTCCACGACCTAGGAAAGAGCAAAGGCGTTCTCAGGAGAGGACTCCCGCCGGCCGACGCCCGACCGGGCAGGGGTCAGGGCATCTGCCAGCCGCCGGTGGTCAGGAAGGTCTCCAGGGTTCTCAGGTACGGCTGGAGGTCCATGCCCTGCTGCGCCACCCACTCGTCGTCGTAGTAGGTGTCGGCGTAACGGTCGCCGCCGTCGCACAGCAGCGTCACCACGCTTCCCTGCTCCCGGGCCTCGAGCATCCCCGCGATCGTGAAGAACGCCGCCCACAGGTTCGTACCGGTGGACGCCCCGGCGTGAAGCCCCGTGACCGTCTCGAGGTGCCGCATCGCTGCGATCGAGGCGGCGTCGGGAACCGAGATCATGCGGTCGACGATCTCCGGCATGAACGAGGGCTCGACACGGGGACGACCGATCCCCTCGATGCGCGACGAGCGGCCGGTGACGTAGCCGATGTCGCGGCTAACCCATCCGGGGAAGAATGCCGAGTTCTCCGGGTCGGCGACGCAGAGCCGCGTCTCGTGGCGTCTGTACCGGATGAAGCGGCCGATCGTCGCGCTCGTCCCTCCCGTGCCTGCCCCCACCACGACCCACGTCGGGACCGGGAAACGTTCCGCGGACATCTGGTCGAAGATCGACTCCGCGATGTTGTTGTTGCCCCGCCAGTCCGTGGCGCGCTCCGCGTACGTGAACTGGTCCATGAAGTGCCCGCCGCACTCGTCGGCCAGGCGACGCGACTCCGCGTAGATGGCCCCGGCGTCGTCCACCATGTGGCACCGGCCGCCCTGGAACTCGATCAGCTCGATCTTCTCCGCACTCGTCGACCGCGGTATGACGGCGATGAAGGGCAGCCCGAGCAGGCGTGCGAAGTAGGCCTCAGACACCGCAGTGGACCCGCTCGACGCCTCGACGATCGTCGTCCCTTCCCAGATCCAGCCGTTGCAGAGGCCGTACAGGAACAGCGATCTCGCCAGGCGGTGCTTCAGGGACCCGGTCGGGTGGACGGACTCGTCCTTGAGGTAGAGGTCGACGTGCCACTCGCTCGGCAGCGGGAACACCAGGAGATGGGTGTCGGCGCTGCGGTTGGCGTCGGCCAGCACCCGGCCCACGGCGTCGTCCACCCAGGCTCGGCTCACCCGGTCGTGGCGCTCCTCGCACGCAGCGCTGATCGCACCGTCCATACGTGCTGCTTCCTTCCGTCGACCCCGCAAACCCCAGTCGGTCCCACCCGGCCCCACGGCGCCAGCAGCGGCGGCGCCGGTTCAAGGGTGGCCGCTCATCGCCGGCTCAGCACCTCAGCGAGACCGATGTCCTCGTCGAAACGCCGATCGCCAGCGCGGAGGCTGCGAGCAGGACCAGGATGCACGCCGGCACACTTCGATGAACCCGACGAGGAGCATGGTCATGAGCGACAGAGCGTTCAGCCCCTCCCTGAGACTGCCCGCCGCCCTGCTGCTCGTGGGACAGCTGCTGTACATCGTGGTCACCCAGCTCCACGCCGACGGGCACGCGAACGACCACCCCGCCGTGTTCGCCGAGTACGCCGCGAGCGGGATCTGGACGGCCGTGCACGTCGGCCAGTTCGCGGCCACGGCGGTCCTTCTCGCGGGGCTGTTCGCCCTCTTCTTCGCGCTGGACCGACGGGCCGGAACAGCGAGATGGGCGGCTCGCCTCGGAGCCGCGTCGGCGGCGGTGACGCTGGCGCTGTACGGGGTCGTGATGGCGGTGGACGGCGTCGCCCTCAAGCAGTCCGTGGACGCCTGGGCGAGCGCTCCGGACGCCGAGAAGGCGACGCGCTTCGCGACTGCCGAGGCGATCCGGTGGGTCGAGTGGGGGGCGAGGAGCTACCAGGAGCTCGCCATGGGCCTCACGTTGCTCCTGTTCGCGGCCGCGGTCGCCCGGACTGCTGGGATCCCGCGGCCCGTCGCCTACCTGATGGCCCTCTCCGGCGTCGCCTACCTCGCCCAGGGCTGGGTGGCCGGCACGGACGGCTTCACGAGAACGCACGACATCGCGATCGTGCTGGGCTGGGTCCTCGACCTGGCGTGGATGGTCTGGCTTGCCGTGCTCGCCTGGCGGACCCGGGATTCCGAGCCGCGCCACCCGACCCCCGAACGCGCCGGCCACCCGCATACCGGCTAGACGCGCGCCACCCCGTCTTCGAGCGGGGCCTGCGCGGGGATGAATCCGCGCCGATGCCCGGGGGGCGCTCTCCCGGCCTCAGGGACGCCCCGTTCAGCCGGTTAGGCTCCCGCCGTGCAAGGCCGGGACTCCGAACGCGCCGCGGCCGCGTCGCTCCTGCTGCGGGCGACGTCGTCCCGCGGCGGTTCGCTCGTGCTCCGAGGCCTTCCCGGCGTCGGCAAGTCGACGCTGCTCGCGAGCGTGGCGGACGACGCGGACGGCTTCCAGGTGCTGCGGACGCGCGGCGTGGAGTCGGAGTCCCCCTTGGCCTTCGCGGCGCTGCACCGGCTGCTGCGGCCGGTCTCGGGCCTCGTCGACCGGCTGCCCGCACCCCAGGTACAGGCCCTTCGAGCCGTGTTCGGCGAGGCCGCCGGCGGCAACGTCGACAGGTACCTGGTGTTCCTGGCGACGCTGAGCCTGCTCGCGGAGGCGGCCGACGAGGCGCCCGTGCTCGCGGTCGTCGACGACGCCCAGTGGCTGGACGACGCCTCCGCCGCCGCGCTGCTGTTCGCGGCCCGGCGGCTCGAGGCAGAACGGGTTGCGCTGCTGTTCGCGGCGCGAGAGGGCGACGTCCGCTCCTTCGACAGCGGCGACCTCGCGAGCGTGGAGCTCGGCGCTCTCGACGCCGACGCCGCCGCGGCGCTGGTCGGCGAGCGGGCCGGCGTGCAGATCCCCGAGGACGTCGCCACACGGCTCGTCGCGGGGACGGGCGGCAACGCGCTCGCCCTGGCCGAGCTGTCCGACGTCCTTCCGGCGGCCCAGCTGCAGGGGCAGCAGCCGTTGCCGGTGCACCTGCCGCTAACGGAAGGAGTCGAGCGCGCGTTCCTCGAGCGGTACCGGCGCCTGCCCGAGCCGGCGCGCACGCTGCTCCTCGTGGCGGCGGCGGACGACTCCGGCCGCGTCTCGACCGTGCTGAAGGCCGCGTCCGAGCTCGGGGCCGGCGAGGACGCGCTGGACGACGCCGAGCGGTCGGGGCTCGTGCACGTCCGCGACGCGGAGCTGGAGCTGCGTCACCCGCTGGTCCGATCGGCCATCTACGGCGCGGCGACCAGCCGGCAGCGGCGGCTCGCGCACGGTGCGCTCGCGCAGGCGCTGACCGGCGGGGACGACGCGGACCGCCGCGCATGGCACCTCGCCGCCGCGACGTCCCAGCCGGACGAGGCGATCGTCGCCGAGCTCGCAGCGGCGGCCGAGCGCGCGGCGTCCCGTGGTGGGCACGAGGCCGCCTCCGCGGCCTGGGAGCGGGCGGCAGAGCTGTCCGCGGACGACGAGAAGCGGGCCGGGCGGCTGCTGCAGGCCGCCGAGGCGGCGTGGGTGTCCGGCCAGCCGGCGCGCGCGAGGGTGCTGGCGGACGTGGCCCTGCGCGACGCGCGGGACCCCGCGCTCAGGGCTGACATCGCGCTGCTTCGCGCGCGGGTCGAGTGGAACACGGGGTCGGTCGCGGTCGGCCACCGAATGGTGCTGCAGGCCGCGAAGGACGTCGCACCGACGGACCCGGACCGGGCGCTGGAGATGGCCGTCTTCGGGGCGTCGCTGGGCGCGTTCGGGACCCCGTCGGACGTCGACATCGACCCGGTGTCCCTCACTCCCCCGCTCGACGGGCCACTGACCCCGCGCGAGCGCGTGTCCACCCTGCTGGTGCACGGGTTCGGCGCCCTCGCCAGGGGCGACCTCGAGACCGCGACGAGCAGGCTGCGGGAGGCCTTCGCGGTGCCGGTGTCCCTCGACGGCACCGAGCAGGACCTGCTCCCGAACCTCGGGGTCGCCGCCATGCTCATCGGGGACGACGAGGCGGTGCTTCGCTACCACGACGACCTGCTGGCCCGCGCGCGGCAGAGCGGCGCCGTCGTCATGGTGCTGTACGCGCTGACCCGCCGAGGTCTCGTCGACGTCCTGGCCGGACGCTGGAGCACCGCGGAGACCGGCTCGGCCGAGGCGCTCCGCCTGGCCCGCAACACGGGTCAGGAGGCGCTCACCGTCATGCCCCTGCTGCACCTGCTGGTGCTCGCGGCCCTGCGTGGCAGCGACGACTTCGACGCGCTGCTCGCCGAGCTCGAGGGCGCGACGGCGGGCACGGCGCTCGGGACGCCGATGCTCATCGTGCGCGACGGGATCCGCTGGGCGAAGGGCATTCTCGAGGCAGTGCAGCCCGCGACCGCCTTCCACCACCTCGAGCAGATCGACGCCCCGTTCCTGCGGCTGGCTGCTCTGGTCGACCGCGTCGAGGCCGCGGTCAGAGCCGGCCAGCGTGACACGGCCACCGAGTGGGTCGCCGAGGCGGAGGCGTACGCCGAGGCGACCGGGCTGGCGTGGGCGGGTGCCTCGGCGGCCCACGGGAGAGCACTGCTCTCGGAGGGCGACGAGGCCACCGGCCACTTCGAGCGGTCCCTGTCGCTGCACGAGAAGTCGCTTCGCGTGGTGGACCGGGCCCGCACCCAGCTGGCCTACGGCGAGCACCTGCGGCGGGCGCGTCGCCGCGTCGCCGCCCGGGAGCACCTTCGCGCGGCGCTCCAGACGTTCGAGGACCTCGGGGCCCGGCCGCTGGCCGAGCGCGCCCGCACGGAGCCGCGGGCGTCCGGTGAGACGGCCAGGCGGCGAGAGGCGGGTGGCGTGGTCGAGGGCCTCACCCCGCAGGAGCTGCAGGTGGCCGCCCTGGTCGCCAAGGGGCTGCCGAACCGGGAGGTCGCCGCCCAGCTGTTCCTCAGCCCGAGGACGATCGACTTCCACCTGCGCAACGTCTTCGCCAAGCTCGGGGTGACCTCCAGGTCCGAGCTGGCCGCGATGTCCTTCGGGGACTGAGCCCGCACGCGCATCCCACCGACCCCGGTGGTTTCACCGGTGCGCCTGCCCGGCCCGCACGGAGACGCTGTGGCCATGGAGAGCTTCGACACCATCGTCATCGGCGGCGGGCAGGCCGGTTCGGCCGTCGCCTACCACCTCGCATCGCGCGGGTCGTCGTTCGTCGTCCTGGACGGCGGCGACGAGGTCGGGCAGGTGTGGCGGTCCCGCTGGGACTCGCTGCGGCTGTTCACCGCCGCGCGCTACAGCGGGCTGCCCGGGATGGCGTTCCCCGGCGACCCCGACCGTTACCCGGACAAGGACGACGTCGCCGACTACCTGCAGGCGTACGTCGAGCGGTTCGACCTGCCGGTGCGGCTGGGGTCCCGCGTGACGCGGCTGTCCCGCGCGGACTCAGGCTTCGTCGTCCGGACCTCGGACTCGCTCCTGCACGCGCGGCAGGTCGTCGTCGCGACCGGCGCCTTCCAGTCACCGGCCGTGCCGCCGTCCCTGGCAGCGCGCCTCGGCGCAGACGTCGTCCAGGTGCACAGCGGCGCCTACCGGCGGCCGGCGGACCTGCCGGAGGGACCGGTCGTCGTCGTGGGTGCCGGGAACTCCGGGGTGCAGATCGCGGAGGAGCTCGCCGCCACGCGCGAGGTGCACCTCGCGGTCGGGAGCCGGCCGAGGATGATCGCGCAGCGGCCACTCGGCCGTGACCTGTTCCGGTGGCTGACCCGGCTGGGCATCGTGGACCTGCCCGCCGGCTCGAGGCTCGGGCGTCGGCTGAGGAGCGGCCCGGAGATGGTGATGTCGAGCTGGTCGCGGCTCGCTCGTCTCGGGATCACCGTGCGTCCGCGCCTCGTGGACGCCGAGGGGTCGCGCGTCCGCTTGGACGACGGCACGTCGGCGGACGTCGCCTCCGTCGTCTGGGCGACCGGCTACCGGTCGGACTGGTCGTGGGTCGACATCGCCGGGTCGGTGGACGACGACGGGTCCGTCCGGCACCAGCGGGGCGTCTCCCCCGTGCCCGGCCTGTACTTCGTCGGCCTGCCGTGGCAGCACACGCGGGGCTCCGCGCTGCTCGGGTTCGTGCAGCACGACGCGGCGTGGGTCGCCGACCAGCTCGCGAAGTGCCCGATCCCGCGGCTTCCGACGTACTCGAGCAGCTGACGCTCAGCCGGTCGCGAGGCCGAGGACGTGCCGGTCGATCCGCGCCTGGTCGTCCGGGGAGAGCTCGGTGAACTGGACGGCGACCTGTCCGGCCTCCCGCTCGACACGCCGCACCTGGGCGGTCGCCCGCACCTCGTCGTCCGGCAGGTCGAGCGTGACGTCGGCCGAGACGCCCTCGGAGGGGATGTCGCCGGCCGTCTCGGGCTCCAGCTCGAGACGGCAGCCGCCGCTCGAGAGGTCCACGGTGTAACCCTCGAGGCCGGCTCGGCCGACGCCGTCACCCGTCGGGACCTGGACGTTGACATGGACCTGTGTGGCGGCGCGGATGTGGTGGCGCCGGAACTCGACGATGGGCGAGCTGATGCCGTTGACCTCCAGCTCGCCGTCCGAGGTGTGGCGCGCCACGGCAGCGAACGTGAGGAGGCGGCCCCCGACGTTGGCCTTCACCCAGGTTCTCTCGCCGTGCATCCGCTCGGCGGCGTCCCGCCCCACCTCGGCGGAGAGCCACAGCGCAAGCCCCTGCGCGCCCGACTCGAACGCCGTCACCGTGCCATGACCTGCGGGCAGCTCGGCACGCATCGGGGTGAGCACGAGGTGGTCGGCGGCGAGCCCGGGCGCATCGGTACCGGCCTCCATCAGCGGGACCCCTTCCGCTTCTCGGCGTTGCCCGGGCTCTCCCACCCCGGACGACGCTCGGCTGGTCGCGGGAGGAGAGGCCGGAGCCTGTGCCGCCCTTTCTAGCATCGACGTACACCTGCCGCCGTTCGTGGGCCGGCCGGACGGGGACTGCCGCGGAGGAAGAGCGCCTCGTCCGAGCGGCTCCGCTCTCGTCGTGGAGGCCGGTCGCGAGTACCGTTTGTGTGCCGCTTGTTCCTGCGGATGGGGAGGCCGAACATGGCAGACGGTCCGAGCACGGACAGCCTCGGGGTGGGCCAGCATGCGTCCGATCACGCGGAGGTGGAGCGTCGGCACGCCGAGGAGCACGTCCGCGCCTCCGAGCGACACCTGCGTGCCCACGAGGAGCTCTGCCACCGGCACAGCGCCGACCACCGGGAGCTGGCCGAGCGGCACATGGCGGAGCACGAGAAGGGCGGCGACGGGGCCGTCACCCGCAAGACGGCCCTGGCCACGCGGCACGGCGTGGAGCACACGTGGATGGCGTTCCGGCACGCGTCGCAGCTCGCTCTGCTGGAGGCCCGCCACGCGGTCGAGCGGTTCAACGCCGACCGCCGTCACGTCGCCGAGCTGATCCAGCAGGAGCGACGGCACGCGTCCGAGGGCAAGTCCTCCGGCTGACCCCTCAGCGCAGCGCGACGAGGAGCCCGATCGCGAAACCGGTCGCGACCAGCCACAGCATCGTCGGGAGCGCTCGCCACCTCATCGTCAGCCTCGTCTCTGGTCGCCGCGCCGTCGCCTAGCTCGTGACGCTGCCTCATGTCGTGACAACGGTGTCGTTCCGCACGGCCACGGGGACCTCCGCGAGCGGGCGGGACGCCGGCCCGGCGACCGGTCGCCCGTTCCGGGCGTCGAAGCGGCTGCCGTGGCACGGACAGACGATCACGCCGTCCTGGACCGAGCTGACCGTGCAGCCCTGGTGCGTGCAGGTCGCCGAGAACGCGCGCACCTGCCCGGCGTCGTCCCTCGTGAGAACGATGTTCGCGTCCCGCACGACGAGACCGCCGCCGCGGGGGACGTCGTCCAGCCGGGCGAGCGGACGGCCGCCGCTGGGCGGTTCCGGGCCGTAGCCGTTCGCCGCCTCGCTCGCGGACCCGCGGGTCGCGGCGTGGCTGTTCCGGCCGACGACGTAGCCGGCCACGACCGCGACCCCCGTGGCGGTCACGCCACGGATCCAGGCCCGACGCGGGATGTCGAAGGCCTTCGAGCTCTCGTTCTCCATCAGGTCACCCGCCCGTCGTAGCAGCAGACCGTCATGTCAGCGCGAGGCCGGAGCGGGTGAAGAACCAGAGGGCGGACGTGAGCCACGTGAGCACCAGGGCGAAGAGCACGGTCCCGCCCAGCACCGGCAGCGCCCAGCCCGGCAGGACGTGCGTCCTGAGGGCGAGCATCTTCGCCGCGTAGGCGCCGTAGAAGAGACAGCCGACCACGCCGTGCATCACCACCCGGGGGCTGCCGGCCGAGAAGCCCAACGCCCACAGGCAGTGCAGGGCAACCGGGACGGTCAGCACGAACGCCACGCTGCCGCTCGAGCGGTGCACCGGGCCGACCCACGGCGGCGCGGCGCCGGCACCCGGCAGGCGCCCCCACATCCACAGGGCGGTGACCAGCTGCACGACCAGGAGCAGGACCGCGCCCGTCGCGAGCCACGTCTTCATCTGGAGCATCCCCGAGAAGCCGAACGTGACGAGCGGTCGACCGGCCGGCTCGTGCACCCGCCCGTACACGCCCAAGGTCACGGCGACGGCCGCCCCGAGCAGCAGGACGCCCGCTGCGGCGGCACCGCGACCCGACGACCCGTTCGCATTCGCTTCGGTCACCACCGCACCTGTCCTCCGTCTGCTGCTGGTCTTGCGGCAAGCGTCAGGGTCGCTATACCCGGGCGGGGCGAATGCGCGTCCAGGGCAGGCCGCGTAACGCGGTCAGTCCGCTCGCCGCGAGCAGCCCGAGGCCGACGAGCGCGAGCGCGGACGACGCGGCGCCGGGGTCCAAGGGAGCGCGGCCGCTGTATGTCTCCACCATGGTGGCCACGACGAGGCCGACGTACCCGGCGGCGCCGAGGGCGACGACCCGAAGCCGCTGCCGTTCCGTCGCGTCCGACAGCTGCAGCACGACTGCCAGCGCGGGCAGGACCTGGGCCGCGTGCAGCGTGACCGCGTGCGGGAGCTTGAGGGCCCCTGCCGCACCGAACGTGTTCCCGCCCTCGGCGATCATCTGCGCACCGACCGCCTGGCTGACGAGCATCAGGACGAGCCCGTAGCGGATCGCCCACGCCAGGCTCGGCGGCGCGTCTACCCGGAAGAAGGACCTCACCGTCACGACCACCGTGAGCACTGCCACCACCGTGACCAGGGCACCCATCATCGAGAAGACCGCGCCGTCGAACGGGGTGTCGACGTTGAAGTGGGAGGCGACGCCCCGCCACTTCTGCATCGAGATCAGGAAGACCTCGGCGACCGAGGCGATCGCGAACGTGCCGAGTACGACCCAGCTGAACAGTCTCCCCGGCCTCAGGAACGTCATGAACCAGGCGGTCGTCGCGACGGTGACGCCGAACGACAGCCCGAACACGATGGGTTTGCGCCATGAGACGGGTCCGGCCCAGGGCCCTCCGTCGACCAGGTAGACGACGGCGTGGAACCCCCCGCTTACGACGAGCAGCGACGCGCAGGCGTACGCGAAGCGCTGGGAGGCCGTGACCGGCGTGAACCGGCCGACGCTGACGAGGTCCTTCAGCACGTCCTTCATGGCGTTCACCACTGGTGTCGAGCCGCCCGCCGGCAAGAAGGCAGCAGCTGGGGCCGCGGGGTTATCCCGCCACCTACTGCGAGCGTGGCACCGCGACCGCGGTGCCCGCGAGGATCTCCACGATTTCGTGGCAGCGACGGTGGCGCGGACCTGGCTGGCGCCAGACGTGCTGCGGGACGCCTATGGTGACCCGATGGCGGCACCGCACGTCCTCGAGGTCGGCGAGCACGAGGTGACGGTCACGCACCCCGACCGGGTCGTGTTCCCGGCGGTCGCGGGCGGCATCACCAAGCTGGACCTCGTGCGCTACTACCTCGACGTCGCGGACGGCGCGCTGCGGGGTGTCTCGGGTCGGCCGATGATCCTCAAGCGGTTCGTCAAGGGGATCGACAAGGAGGCGTTCTTCCAGAAGCGCGTACCCGAGAACCGACCGCCCTGGATCGACGTGGTCGAGCTGCACTACGCCCGGGGGACGTCGGCGCAGGAGGCCGTCGTCCGGGACGCCGCGGGGCTGGCCTGGGTGGTCAACCTCGGCTGCATCGACCTCAACCCCCACCCCGTGCTCGCCGAGGACCTCGACCACCCTGACGAGCTGCGCATCGACCTCGACCCGGTGCCGGGCGTGCCGTGGGAGCTCATCGTGGAGACCGCCATCGTCGTCCGCGAGGTGCTCGACGAGCACGGGCTCGTGCCGTGGCCGAAGACGTCCGGCTCCCGCGGCTTCCACGTGTACGCGCGGATCGCGCCGTCCTGGCCGTACCCGAAGGTTCGGACGGCGGCGGAGGCCGTCGCGAGGGAGGTCGAGGCGCGCGCCCCCGACCTCGCGACGAGCAGGTGGTGGAAGGAGGAGCGCCACGGCGTCTTCGTCGACTTCAACCAGAACGCGAAGGACCGGACGGTGGCGTCGGCGTACTCGGTGCGGCCGACCCGGGACGCGCGAGTCTCGACACCGCTGAGGTGGGACGAGGTAGCCGAGGTGCGGCCGGAGCAGCTCACGCTGGCGGCCGTGCGCGAGCGCTATCTGTCGGTCGGTGACCCGTGGGCCGGGATGGACGCCTCTGTCGGCTCGCTCGAGCCGTTGCTAGACCTGGCCAAGCGGCTCGGCCCGGCCGAGAAGCCCCCGAAGGGCGAGGGACGACGGCAGGTCAGCGTGCCGCTCGTGGAGGTGGCGCGCGCCCGGACCCGTGAGGAGGCGCTCGAGGGGCTCGACCGGTGGAAGGCCCGGCACACCGACGTCACGGGGTACCTGGAGCCGGCCGACGTCCTCGTCGACGGCATGCGCGGGCACAGCTCGGTCTGGTACCGCGTGCGGGTGAACCTGCAGCACGTGCCGGCCGGCCGGCGCCCGGAGCAGGAGCCGCTGGAGGTCGACTACGACCCGTGGCAGTGAGCTGCGTCGTCCCCGCGGTCAGCGGCACGCGCAGAGCCGGCCGACCGCGCCGGGCGAGCACCGCGGCTCGTGCCTGCTGGGCTCGAAGGACTACGGGCTCAAGAACTGCGTGGAGGACTTCCGCGAGAACCTCACCCAGGTTCTGATGGTGCTGCCTCGGGACCGACCGCAGCGACGGGACAGGGCCGTCCCGTGGCTGCGGAGGTGTACATGGCCTCGATCACGGCGAGGACCTGTAGGCCCGCGACGGCGTCTACGAGCGGCGCTCGGCCCTCGACAGCGGCTGCGACGAAGTCCGCGTACTGGCCGACGAGCGCGTCGACGGGAGTCGGTGCCGGCGCGCCGGTGAGGCGGTGACGGCCGGCGCCGTCCGCGGTCGTGAGCGCGACGAGCCGGTCGTCCTCGATGACGGCGGACCCCTTGTCGCCGTGCACCTGGATCCGCACCCCGGCCTCCGGGTAGGCGGCCGTGGTCGCGTGCAGCACGCC
>JBKHWX010000106.1:0-5197 GCA_046566325.1 Actinomycetes bacterium
AGGCCGGCCTCTGAGGGAGCCCGGGGTCAGGGGAGCGTCGCCTGGCGGCCGACGACCGGGGGCACCAGCGACGTGGCGGGGGAGTGACGTTCGAGCGCGTCCACGAACTGCTCGAGCGGCCGCCTCATCCATGCCAGCGACGCGACGTTGAAGCCGACGGGATGGAACGTGCCGAAGTGGATCGGCAGGACGTGCTGCGCGCCCACGACGCGGCAGGTCTCGGCAGCCTGCTCCGCGTCCATATGACCGGGGGAGAGCCGGGGGCCCCACCCGTGGATCGGCAGCAGCACCAGCGTGATCGGCCCGCCGGCGAGGGCCGGAAGCTGGGACATCTCGGGGTACGCGCTGGTGTCCCCCGCGAACCAGACGACCTCGCCGCCGGCCCGGACGAGGAAGCCGGAGGCCGCGTTGGGCCGGTGCGGCATCGGCCGCGAGTGGTGCTCCGCGCGCACCAGCCTCACCTCCAGGCCCCCGTCGGCGAGGGGCAGCTCCTGCCATCGCTCGGAGACGGCGACAGCGCGGACGCCGTGCTCGCTCAGCCAGCCCGCGTTCGCCGGCGCCGTGAGCACCGGCGTCCCGGGCAGCATCCGCAGCGACGGCAGGTCCGCGTGGTCGAGGTGCAGGTGCGACAGCAGCACGCCGTCCGCGCCGCGCCACTGGTCGGGCCGCGGTCGTGGTGTGGTCCGGCGAAGGAGGCCGAGGTGGCCGCGCAGCAGCGGGTCCGTGAGCAGTCGCGCCCCGCCGACGTCCAGCACTGCGGTGGAGTGCCCCAGCCAGCGGACGGCGATCATCCGGCCGCGGGACCGTCGTCCGGACCCGCCCCGACACCCCGACGCCACGCGAGCAGCTGGCGGTGCAGGGCGACCGGCCCGACGAGCATGCGCATCCCGTCGACGTCCTCGGTCAGGGCCGAGGCCACGTCCCACCCGCGAGGGTGGACGAGGATGGCCTCGTTCTGCGGCCCGCCGACGCCGCCGTGCGAGCCGACCTGGTGCTCGAAGGCGTGGACGGTGCCGCGGTCGCCCACCTCGGAGATGAGCACCATGTCACCGCACCGCGGGACGGAGCTGAGCCGGCGCAGGTCGGCGGCCGTCCGGCGCGGGTAGCGCTCGAGCGGGTCGACGCCGTCGAGGACGCCGCTCGTGAGCCCACGGACGCCGGCGCGCCCGAAGACGAGCGGCTCGCCGTCCGGGCCGGACACCATCACCAAGCCGATGCCCGGAGTCGCGAGCAGCCCGGGGACGAGCTTGGGCCAGCGGGCGTCGACGTCGTCCAGCCGGGGCCGCGCAGGCAGGCGGGGGAACCACACCATGCCCAGGTTGCCGCCACCGGTGACCGCAAGCTGGGGGACCTCGTCACCGTCGACCGACCGTGCGTCGCCTGCGCCGTCGGGGTGTCGGTCGGGGCCGTCGGGGTGTCGGTCCGGGCCGAGCAGCACCCGGTCGGGGCCCTGCTCGGTCCAACGGCCTGCCCACCTCGACAGGACGGACGTGACCAGCGCGTTCAGCGGCCCCCACTCCTCGCCCGACGTGCGGTCCACGCGGGAGACGCGGTCGTCGTCCATCAGCGCCTCGACGAGGTCGGGAAGGGAGCGGCCGCTGACGTCCTCGAAGGGCCGGCCGAGGCTCTGACCGTGGTCCGACAGGACGACGAGCTCGTAGGTCGTGCCGACGGACTGGGCCACGTGCCGCAGGTTGCCGAGGACGGCGTCGAGCCCTTCGAGCGCGCGCATCGACTCCGGCCGTTCGGGCCCGGCGTGATGGGCGATCTCGTCGTAGTCGACGAAGTCCACGAAGATGATCGGCCGGCCCGCCGCCATCTGCTGCGCCACCACGGAGAGGTTCAGCTTGCGCAGCAGCACGTTCGTGATGCCGCGCAGAAGGACGTAGACGCCTCGCCGGGAGATCCGGGGCTCGACGCCGCGCACCCGCTGCCGGTGGCCCTGGTACACCTCCTTGACCATCTCCCCGACCGTCAGCAGCAGGGCGCCTGGCAGCAGGAAGGGACGGGCGAAGAACGAGACGTAGGTGCGCCCGGGCCCCAGCCGACGAGCGTTCACGGCCTGGCTGATGGTCAGGTAGGTGCGGTCGGCCTCGCCGCTGTAGGTCGAGCTCACCGCCACACCGCCGGAGCGCAGCAGGCCACAGCCGGGGCGGAAGCGGCTCTCGACCAGCTGGGAGTCGGCGGGCTTGCTCGCGGCGAGCAGCCGGCCCTCCACGCGGTCCCACCACCGGAACGCCGGGACCTGCGTGTCGTCCCCGTGAAGGATCCCGGCCAGGGCCGCCGGCGTCGTCGAGGGCACGGTGGCCCACCAGGAGCTGAGCCGGTGGGTGTGCCGCAGCCAACGTGCGAGGTTCGGCGCCTGGCCGCCGTCGATCGCCCGCTCCAGCACGCCGACCGAGACCCCGTCCAGCTGGACGACGAGCAGGCCGCGCCGACGCGGATCCGCCGCATCCCGGGCGGCCAGGCGGCGGCTGCGGCGCCACGCGCCGGTCCGGCCGAGGGCGGCGCCGACCACGTACCCGCTGTCCGTGGCGCCGACGAGCCAGCGGCCGAGGCTGATGACGACCGTGGCGACGAGGATGACCGTGACCGTCGACGTCCACCGAAGCACCGTGACGCCGGGCGCGAGGACCAGGACGAGCGTCACCGTCGCCAGCTGCGCGAGCACGCCGAGCACCAATGCCAGCACCACGCTGCCGAGGGACGCGAGGCGCCGCAGCAGCGGGTTCAGCACCGCGTCGAGGACCAGGATGGCGACCACCGCGACCACGGCCACCGCGAAGGCGTGCTCGACGTGCACGCCCTCGACGAGCGCGAGGCCGAGGCCCACACCCGCCGCGGCGACCAGGACGGACCACAGGCCCTCGAGCAGGTCGCGCAGGAGGGGACGGGTCCAGGACGCCGCCGCGGCCTCCGGCGCGAGCGACGCCCAGCCCGACGGGGGCAGGGGCGCCTCCGGCTCGCCCTGCCCGTCAGGCATCCGCCCCCGCCTTCGTCCGCTGCACGCGGCCCACGCCATCGACCGCCGTCAGAGCTCGTGCGGGCCCGCGCCGGCGAGGTCCAGCACCTCGAGCGTCGCGCCGTCCCGACCGCCGCTCGTCGACAGCAGACGCTGGTACAGGCCTCGGCCCGTCTCGGAGAGCAGCGCGTCGTGGATCGGGACGGCCACCCGCGGTCCGACCGCCCGCGCGAAGTCGATCGTCTCCTTGGCCGCCGCCCATGGTGCGTTCAGCGGGACGGCGAGCACGTCGACCCCCTGGGGAACCGCCTCGTAGGAGTCGCCCGGGTGGAACAAGGTCGCGTCGTCCCGCTGGCGCAGCACGTACCCGACGTTGCCGATCCTCGGGATGTCGCGGTGGATCACCGCGTGCGCGCCACCGACCGACTCCACCACGAGGTCCCCCAGCTCGGTGCGCTCACCGGACGGCATCGGTTCGGCGCGGGCCTTGCGCCCGTCCTCGCTGTCCGCGACGGCCGGCTCGGTGAGCAGCCGCGCCCGCGGGTTCCGCCCGAGAAGGGTGGGGAGCCGCGCCCAGTCGACGTGGTCGGGGTGTACGTGGGTGACGAGGACGGCGTCCAGCTCGGTCAGGCTGTCCCAGTCCGGAGACCAGGTCCCGGGGTCGACGAGCACGCGGGCGTCCGGCGTCTCGACGAGGAGGCAGGCGTGCCCGTGGTGCGTGATCCGCATGTCCCTACTCTGGCACCAGCGCTGAGGGTGCCGGGGGCGGTGCGACGCGCAGGTAGCCTGGGAACCAGTCGCTACCTCTCGCCGTCACCGGAGTGCCGCCCCATGGGACGCATCGTCGTCGACGTCATGCCCAAGCCGGAGATCCTCGACCCCCAGGGCAAGGCCGTCGCCGGCGCCCTCGGCCGGATCGGCTTCACAGCGTTCACGTCCGTCCGGCAAGGAAAGCGTTTCGAGCTCGAGATGGACGGCGAGGTGACGCCGCAGCTGATCGACGCGGCACGTGAGGCGGCGGAGACGCTGCTGAGCAACCCCGTGATCGAGGACGTCGTGCGCGTCGCCCCCCTCGAGGCCGACGCCGCCATGACCCGCGCGGCGGCGGGTGCGATCTGATGCGCGTCGGAGTGGTGACGTTCCCCGGGTCTCTCGACGACAGGGACGCCGCGCGCGCCGTCCGGATCGCCGGTGGCGAGACGGTGGTCCTCTGGCACGCGGACGACGACCTGCACGGCGTCGACGCGGTCATCCTGCCCGGAGGCTTCTCCTACGGTGACTACCTGCGCTGCGGCGCGATCTCGCGCTTCGCGCCAGTGATGCAGCCGGTCGTCGACGCCGCCCGGGCGGGGATGCCCGTCCTCGGGATCTGCAACGGCTTCCAGGTCCTCTGCGAGGCGCACCTTCTGCCAGGCGCCTTGATCCGCAACGACCACCGGATGTTCGTGTGCCGCGACCAGCGGCTGCGGATCGAGCGCGTCGACACCCCGTGGACCCACCAGTACGAGCGCGGCGAGGAGATCGTCGTCCCGCTCAAGAACGGCGAGGGCGGGTACGTCGCGGACGACGAGACCCTGGACATGCTCGAGGCCCAGGGTCGCGTCGTGGCGCGCTACGTCGGGGACAACCCGAACGGCAGCTACCGGTCCATCGCCGGGGTGAGCAACGAGCGGGGGAACGTCGTCGGGCTGATGCCGCACCCCGAGCACGCGACCGAGCCGCTCTTCGGCCCCGACCCGCGCTCCGGGACCGACGGTCTGGACGGGCTGCGGTTCTTCACCTCGGTCCTCGAGGGGGTCGTTGCGGCGTGACGCAGCAGACCGTCTCCGGCGCGGTTTCTCACGTCGACACCGTCAAGGACGCCGAGCAGTCGCCCGACGTGAGGCAGCCCTGGGCCGAGCTCGGGCTGAAAGAGGACGAGTACCAACGGATCCGGGAGATCCTGGGCCGCCGGCCGACGTCCGCGGAGCTGGCCATGTACTCCGTGATGTGGAGCGAGCACTGCTCATACAAGTCGTCCAAGGTGCACCTGAGCAGGTTCGCCGACGTGCCGAGCGAGACCGGTGTCGGCAAGCTGCTCGCCGGCATCGGCGAGAACGCGGGAGTGGTCGACATCGGCCAGGGCTGGGCCGTGACGTTCAAGGTCGAGAGCCACAACCACCCGAGCTACATCGAGCCGTACCAGGGGGCGGCGACGGGCGTCGGCGGGATCGTCCGCGACATCCTCGCGATGGG
>JBKHWX010000107.1:0-20956 GCA_046566325.1 Actinomycetes bacterium
CGGGGACCCACGCAGGATCGAGGAGGGGTGAACCGTCGCCACGAGCCGAGTCGGCCCGACGGCGGTCTCCCGTATGAGGACCTCCCCTCGCTGCTTGGTGACGCGGAAGTCCCGTCCGAGGAGGCTCTTCGCTGCCGTGGCGCCGAGGCAGACGACGACCTGGGGTGCGACGAGTGCGAGCTCGGCGTCCAACCAGGGCTTGCACGCCGTCATCTGGGCGAGGTCCGGGGTCTGGTGGATGCGTCGCTTGCCGGGCGCCGCCTGACGGAAGCGGAAGTGCTTGACCGCGTTCGTCACGTAGACGATGTCGCGGTCGATGCCGGCGTCCTCGAGCGCCTGGGACAGCAGCCTCCCGGCGGGGCCGACGAACGGCACTCCTTCGCGGTCCTCGCGGTCGCCTGGCTGCTCCCCCACCAGCACCATCCGCGCAGACGGCGGGCCTGCTGAGAAGACGACCTGCGTCGCCGCCTCCCACAGCTCGCAGCCACGGCACCCCACGGCCGCGTGTCGCAGGTCCTCGATGTCCGCGTCGTCCAGGTCGGGAACCCACTGCTGCGCCCCGGGCCGCTCGGGACGGGTTGCCGACATGACGAGGACGCTACGGTCGCACCCGCTGCCCCGCACGGTGATGTGGCCCAGCACGGGCGCGCGGCGATGCTGCCCGGCAGGACGGGCCGCGATGCTGCCCGGCAGGACGGGCCGCGATGCTGCCCGGCGGGACGGGCCGCGATGCTGCCGGAAGGGCGCTCGGCGATGCTGCTCCCGGCGGCGCTCGGCGCGGACTGGGCGAGGCAGCGTCGCGAGAAGCGTGCGCCGCGTGCGGGCGCTGCACGCAACGCCGGAGAACGCTCCCTTTGGGAGGGGGTCCGAGCTCACCTCAGGAGATGGTGCGGCTGCGCGAGCTCACGATCGATCGCACAAGCAGAGGGCTGTTCCGAGAACCATAAGCCAACTTATCCTTCTCGCGTGGACCTGGACCCGTCCGCTCTTCGTCTCATGCGGGCGATCGCGGACACGGGCACGATCTCGGCCGCGGCCGAGCAGATCGGGTCGAGCCAGCCCGCAGTCAGCCAGCAGGTCCGGCGGCTGGAGCGCCGGCTCGGCACAGCGCTCCTGGAGCGCGCCGGTCGGGGTGTTCGCCTCACCGAGGCCGGCGAGGTCCTCGCCCGCCACGGCTCCGCCGTCACGGCGGCGCTCGAGGCCGCGCGCGAGGAGGTCGAGGCCCTCGCCGGTCTGCGGACCGGACGCGTCCGGCTCACCGCGTTCCCGTCGTCGTCCGCGACCCTCGTCCCCCGCGCCCTCGCCCTGCTCCGCGAGGCGCATCCCGGCGTCCGTGTCAGCTTCAGCGAGGCCGAGCCGCCGGAGTCCCTGCAGCAGGTGCGAGACGGCCAGTGCGACCTGGCGGTGGCGTTCTCCTACGCCGGCAGCGACATCGGGGGCGCCTCGTCACTGCAGCAGGCAGACGCGGCGCCCGACACCCACGGCCTGCTCACCCACCCGCTGCTGGACGACGCCATGTGGCTCGCGCTTCCAAAGGGACACCCCGCGGCCCGGAACGGGGAGGTCGACCTCGCCGAGCTCGACGGGGAGACGTGGATCGCGGGGTGCCCGCGCTGCCGGGGGCACCTGCTGCACGTCTGCCAGACAGTCGGGTTCGAGCCGGACATCGCATACGCGACGGACGACTACGTGGCGGTGCTCGGTCTCGTGGCGGCGGGCCTCGGCGTGGCCCTGATCCCCGGCCTCGTCCTGCACGCCGCCGGCAAGAGCGACGTCGAGCCTCGACCCGTCCGTCCGGCCTCGGTCCGGTCGGTCCAGGTCGTGACGACGACGGACCTGCTGAGGGTCCCCGCGGTCTCGGCCGCCTTCGACGCGCTCAGCACGACGGCGGCCGAGATGAGCTCCGCCCTCCGCTGAGGTAGCCAGCAAGTGGACACGAGCCCGGCGCCGCTCGAACCGGTGCCCGGCGTCGCGGTCCTTCCGGTGCCGGCGCTAGCGGAATAGCGTGGTCGGCCACCGCGAAGGACGGAGCGCGCCATGAGCGTCCAGGACGAGGTCGCCTGCATCCACCCAGCGGACCGGGAGGTCGCGGACCCGACGCCTGGGAAGCTGCGCGAGCAGGCGATCGCCGTCCCCGGCCTCTGGGCGGGGTTCGTGCGCACCGAGCCTGGGGTGGCGTCAGGGTGGCACCACCACGGCGACCAGGACACGGTCGTCTACGTGATCGAGGGCACGGTCCGGATCGAGTTCGGGCCGGGCGGCGCCCAGGGTGCCGACGCCGGACCCGGCGACTTCGTCCACATCCCCAAGCACGTCGTCCACCGCGAGGTGAACCCGGGCCCGACCGCGTCACAGGAGGTGGTCGCCCGCTCCGGCGCCGGTCCGCTCACCATCAACGTCGACGGCCCGGAGCCCGTCTCCGGCTGAGCGCCCGTCTCCGGCTGAGCGCCCGTCTCCGGCGGACCGCCCGCCTCCTGCTGACCGCACAGCGCCGGCTGCGCCTGGCCTCAGGTCCCGGTGACCGCGCTCAGGCGGCGCAGCGCGCCGAGGGCCACGTCTCGGTCGTACGTGGTCCAGAACGGCGGCAGCGACGCACGCAGGTACCCGCCGTACCGCGCGGTGGCGAGCCGGGAGTCGAGCACCGCCACGACGCCCCGGTCACCTGTGGACCTGACCAGCCGGCCCGCTCCCTGCGCCAGCCGCAGCGCGGCGTGCTGCGCGGCGACCGCCATGAACCCGTTGCCGCCTGCCTTCGCCACCGCCTCCTGCCGCGCCGACGAGAGCGGGTCGTCGGGTCGGGGGAACGGCAGCCGGTCGATGACCACGAGCTGGCACGACGGCCCGGGGACGTCGACCCCCTGCCAGAGCGACAGCGTCCCGAACAGGCAGGTGCTGGGCTCGGCGGCGAACTGCCGGACCAGGTTCGGCATCGCGTCGTCCCCCTGGCACAGGACCTCCACGTCCAGCCGCGACCGCATAGCCTCCGCGGCCGCCTCGGCTGCCCGACGTGACGAGAAGAGGCCGAGCGTCCGGCCGCCGGCAGCCTGGACGAGCGCGGTGAGCTCGTCGAGGAAGGCCGCGCTGATCGGGTCCCGCCCCGGCGGCGGGAGCCGCCGGGCGACGTAGAGGATCGCCTGCCTCGGGTAGTCGAAGGGACTGCCTACGTCGAGGCCTCGCCAGGGGACGTCGTCCGCCTCCTCCGACGGAGACGTCGAGAGCCCGAGCTCTCGGGCCGCCGCGTCGAAGGTGCCCCCCAGCGTGAGGGTCGCCGAGGTCAGCACGATGGTCCGGTCCTTGAAGAGGCGCTCGCGCAGCAGGGCGGCGACGGACAGCGGTGCCACGTGCAGGGTCGGTCGCGGCTCCCCCGGCCCGACACGTTCCCGGGAGAACCAGATCACGTCGCGCTCGAGCTCGGCGGACATCCGGTCCGCGACCTCGAGCACGTCCGAGACCGCCGCGCGCGCCAGCTGCAGCCCCCCCTCACCCTGCGCCTGGACCGGCTGCTCACGGGGCCGCTGCTGCAGGGCGCTCGCCACCTGTCGGGCGGTGTCACGGACCCTCCCGAGCGCGGTCTGCAGGCTCTGCGGCAGACCGCTCGCGAACCTCCCCTCGGGCAGGCCCTCCAGCACGGCCGCCAGCTCGTCGCCGGCCTGCTGGAGCGCGTCGGCGTCGACCCCCCCGTGAGTGCCGGCCCGCTTCGACGCGGCGCTGACCATCGCAGCGGTGAGCTCGGCCGAGATCGCGGAGGTGACGCGGTCGGCGAGCTCGTGCGCCTCGTCCACGACGAGGACGGCGTGCTCGGGCAGGATCTGCCGGCCCTCGAAGGCGTCGACCGCCAGCAGCGCGTGGTTGGTCACGACCACGTCGACGTCCCCGGCACGTTCACGCGCCTTCTCGACGAAGCAGTCGGCGGCGAGCGAGCACTGCTGCGCACCCAGGCACTCGTGCGCCGTCACGGATACCTGCCGCCACGCCCGCTCGCTGACCCCTGGGACCAGCTCGTCGCGGTCGCCGCTGCCGGTCTCGTCGGCCCACTCCCGAAGCCGCGTCACCTCCCGTCCCAGACGGGACGACGCGGACGACGCCACGACGGTGCCGGGCAAAGCCGGCAGGTCGAACAGCGTGTCGTCCACCGGGAAGCCCCCGGCCAGCTTCTGGAGACAGAGGTAGTTCGTCCGGCCCTTGACCGTCTGCATGGTGGGCCGTCGTCCGAGGACGGGGGCCAGAGCCTCCGCCAGCCGCGGCAGGTCCCGCTCGACCACCTGGTGCTGGAGCGCCAGCGTCGCCGTCGACACGACCACGGGACGACCCGACTCGACCGCGTGCCGCACGAGCGGGACGAGGTACCCCAGCGACTTGCCGGTACCGGTCCCGGCCTGGACGAGCAGGTGCTCGCCCGAGCCGATCGCCGCCTCCACGGCTTCCGCCATGGCCAGCTGCCCGGGCCGGTGCGCGCCGTGGAGAGCCTCGACGGCGGCCGCGAGCAGTCGGGCCACGTCGGTCCGCCGCGTCGCGGACCTGCCGGCTCCCGGAGACGGCTTCCGGACGGCCACACTCACCGACCGAGCCTAACCGCGCGGCGCGCGGTGGCTCCTGCTCCCATGTGGACGACGGTCCCTCGCTGCTCCGAGCCGCTCACTTCTCGAACCAGCTGCTGCCGAAGCGCCTCGCCCCGGCCTCAGCCGCCGGTGCCCGCGGTGACGAACTCCGCGAGGTCGGCGGCGAGCTCGCGGCCCACGCGAGCGCGCATCGCGGTCCCCTCGCCCGTGTGCTCCTCCGAGAGCACCTCCCCGGTGGTGTGCACGCGGTTGACCAGGTCGCCCCGCTCGTACGGGACGAGCACCTGCACCTCGAGGTCGGGCCGGGGCAGCTCTGCCTCGATGAGGCTCCGCAGCTCCGGGATGCCCTGGCCGGTGCGTGCGGACACGAGCACGCTGTGCGGCTCGCGGCGGCGAAGGCGCGCCACCGTCTCGGGGTCGGCGGCGTCCGCCTTGTTCAGCACGACGAGCTCGGGCACCTGGTCCGCGCCCACCTCGGCCAGCACCTGCCGGACGGCGACGATCTGGCCCTCCGGGTCTGGGTGGGAGACGTCGACGACGTGCAGCACGAGGTCGGCCTGGGAGACCTCCTCGAGGGTGGACCGGAACGCCTCGACGAGCTGGGTCGGCAGGTGCCGGACGAAGCCGACGGTGTCCGCGAGGGTGTAGAGCCGCCCGTCGGGGGTCTCGGCGCGCCGGACCGTCGGGTCGAGCGTCGCGAACAGGGCGTTCTCGACCAGGACGCCGGCCCCCGTCAGCCTGTTGAGCAGGCTCGACTTGCCCGCGTTCGTGTAGCCGGCGATGGCGACGCTCGGGACCTCGTTCCGCCGGCGCTGCGTGCGCTTGGTCTCCCGGGCGGGCGTCATCGCCTTGATCTCGCGGCGCAGCTTCGCCATCCGGGTCCGGATGCGGCGCCGGTCGAGCTCGATCTTCGTCTCACCGGGGCCGCGCGACCCGATGCCCGCACCAGACGCGACGCGGCCGCCCGCCTGGCGGGACATCGACTCGCCCCAGCCGCGAAGGCGTGGCAGCAGGTACTCCAGCTGGGCCAGCTCCACCTGCGCCTTGCCCTCCTTGGACTTCGCGTGCTGCGCAAAGATGTCCAGGATCAGGGCGGTGCGGTCGATCACCTTGACCTTGACGATGTCCTCCAGACCGCGGCGCTGGGACGGCGAGAGGTCACCGTCGCAGATCACGGTGTCGGCACCCGTCGCCTCGACGATGCTGCGCAGCTCCGCTGCCTTGCCCGAGCCGAGGAACGTGCCTGAGTCGGGCGCGGACCGACGCTGCAGCACGCCGTCCAGGACGACGGAGCCGGCCGTCTCGGCGAGCGCGGCGAGCTCACGAAGCGAGTTCTCGGCGTCCTCACCCGTCCCGACGGTCCAGAGACCGGCGAGCACGACCTGCTCCAAGCGCAGCTGGCGGTACTCGACCTCGGTGACGTCCTCGAGCTCGGTCGAAAGACCGGCGACCCGCCGCAGGGCCTGGCGCTCCTCGAGATCGAGCTGCTCGCCGTCCAGCTCGGAACGCCCCGGATCGGAGCCGCCGCCCTCGCTGACCGCCGTGCCATGACGCGACAGGATGCGTGTCACGGCGTCCTCGACCACGTCGTCGGAGTATCGGTCCTCGGAGTGCTGGGCGGTCATACATCTCCCGGTTCGTCTGTTTCGGCCGCTCGTCTGTGTCGGCCGCTCGGGGCTCGAGCGCCTGGTCAGCCTCTCAGGTCAACGACGCCCGGGTCGACCCAATTCCTGCGGGTCCGCGCGGGCAGCTCTGTCGGGTGCCCGGTCCCGGCGCGGGCCGTGGCGTAGCCTTCGCGGCCCATGGACGGCGACCACTACTTCTCCGCTCACCCGGCGGCTCCCGACGAGGAACGTCGGCTCGTGGTGTCCCTCGCCGGCCGGGAGGTCGAGGTCAGCACCGCACCCGGGGTCTTCAGCGCGACGCGGCTCGACCTCGGGACGCGGGTCCTGCTGCGCTCGGTGCCCGACCCCCCGGAGCGCGGCCACCTGCTCGACCTCGGGTGCGGCTGGGGGCCGCTCGCGCTGGCGATGGGGATGCTCTCGCCGGACGCGACCGTCTGGGCGGTGGACGTGAACGAGCGGGCCCTGGCGCTCGTCCGCCGCAACGCGGACTCCCTGGGTCTTGCCCGGGTGAGAGCCGTGCGTCCTGAGCAGGTTCCGGACGACGTTCCGTTCGCCGCCATCTGGTCCAACCCCCCGATCCGCGTCGGCAAGGCCGCCCTCCACGCGCTGCTGCTCGAGTGGCTGCCTCGGCTGGACGACGCCGCGAGCGCGCACCTCGTCGTCCAGCGCAACCTCGGCGCCGACTCCCTCGCGGCCTGGCTCGACGAGGCGCTCTCCCCGCAGCTGTCCACCTCCCGGCTGGCCAGCGCGAAGGGCTTCCGCGTCCTGGTCACGACGCGGCAGCGGGTCTGAGCCGCCTGACGCGCCGACCGCGGACCGGCCGGAGCGGGGACGGCGCTACGGTCGCAGCCGGTCCAGGTCCACCGTTCCCGTCGCGACCAGCACCGCCGGGCCCGCGAGCTCGACCCGCTGGTCGGCCAGCAGCCGCACGCTCACCTGCCCTCCCGGGACGTCGACGAGCCATGCGCCCGGGGCATCGGGGCCGCCCCAGGTGGTCGCGGCGAGCGCGGCCGCGCAGGCGCCCGTCCCGCAGGAGCGGGTCTCGCCGACGCCCCGCTCGTGGACGCGCATCCGGAGCCGCCCCGCTCCGTCCCCGCTCTCCAAGAACGGCGCGGCCTCCAGCGACGGGGCGACGACGACGAGCTCGACGTTCGTGCCGTCCACCGGGACGGGGTCGACCCCCGGAGCGACGAAGAGGTCGGCGGCCTCGAGCTCCTCCTCCGTGGCGAGCGCGACCACCGTGTGCGGGTTCCCGACGTCGACCGACAGCCCCGGCCTCTGGACGCCGTCCAGCCCCTGCACCTGGACGAGCGCGTCGTGGCCCTGCCGGGCCGCCGTCGACCCGCCAGGGAGCCGCCACGGACCCATGTCGACCGCGAGCCAGTCGTCCTCCCCGGACGGCCCGAGGGACCGCCGGACGTGCCGGACACCCGCACGCGTGGCCACGGGGAGGCCGCTCGCGGAGTCGAGCCGCTCGCCGTCCACCAGCCCGTGCGCCTGGAGGAAGGCGACGAAGACGCGCACCCCGTTGCCGCACATCTCCGCGAGGGAGCCGTCGGCGTTGCGGTAGTCCATGAACCACTCGGGGTCGGACCCTTCGGCGACGGCGTCCCGGCTCGTCCCGGCGACGCCGTCGGGCACCGCGCTCGTACGGACGACGCGGATCAGCCCGTCGCCGCCGATGCCGCTCCGCCGGTCGCACAGGGCGGCGACGACGGCGGCGTCCAGGTGCAGCTGACCGTCGACGTCCAGCACCAGCATGAAGTCGTTCTCGGTCCCGTGGCCCTTGGTGAAGGGCAGCGGCCGGGTGAACCCGAGCGCGTCCCCCTGTCCCGTGCCGCCGGTGCTCGCCATGACCCCAGGCTACGGGCGGTGCTCTGCGACGAGGGCGAGCGTGCGCTCGAGCAGCTCGTGCGCTCCGGTGTCGGCTGAGGTGTGCGAACCGTAGGCGGCGTCCCGGCCGCCGACGTCGAGCCAGTGCACCCTCGGGTCGCGCCGGAACCACGACTCCTGACGGCGGGCGAACCGTCGGGTCGCACGAACGGTCTCGTCGCGGGCACGTTCCAGCGACCACTCGCCGTCCAGGTGCCGAAGCAGCTGTGCGTAGCCGAGGGCGCGGGACGCCGTGCGCCCCTCCCTCAGCCCCTGCCCCACGAGCCGCACGACCTCGTCCCTCAGACCGGCCTCGAGCATCGCGTCCACGCGGGCCTCGATCCGGGCGTCGAGGCTGGCCCGGTCGAGGCGGAGCCCTACCTGCACCGCCGGGCGTGCGTACTCGTGCGTGGGCATCGTCGCGCTGAACGGCCGTCCGGTGAGCTCGATTACCTCCAGGGCACGCACGACGCGCCTCGCGTTGCCCGGGAGGATCGCCGTCGCGGCGGGCGGGTCGAGCCGGGCGAGGCGCTCGTGCAGCGCGGCGGCGCCGCGTTCGGCCACCTCCTCCTCGAGGCGAGCCCGCGTCGCAGGGTCCGTGGGAGGGAACTCCAACCGGTCCAGGGCGGCGCGGACGTACAGCCCCGAGCCCCCGACGAGCACGGGAACGCGGCCCCGAGCAGAGATCTCGTCGAAGGCGCTGCGTGCCCGTCGCTGGTAGGCGGCGACGCTCGCCTCGTGCGTCACGTCCAGCTCGTCCAGCAGGTGGTGCGGCACGGCCGCCCGCTCGGCCGGGGCGAGCTTCGCCGTCCCGATGTCCATCCCCCGGTAGAGCTGGGACGCGTCCGCGTTCACCACCTCGCCGTCGAGCGCCCGCGCGAGCAGGACGCCGAGCGTCGACTTGCCGGTGGCCGTCGCGCCCACGACCGCGACGACGGGGACGGCGGACGGCGACACCGCGGAAGTCTCCCAGCAGCGGCCGGTGCGGCTCCGACCCCGCTCGCACGCCCGGGGGATCTGTGCCACTTTCGAGAGGGAAGACGATGCTGCCCGCAGGCGAGCCACCGACCTGGAGCAGGCCCGGCGAGGAGAGGCACGACACGATGAGCCAGTTCGACAACCTGCGCGACAAGGCGGAGGCCTGGGCCAAGGACCACCCGGAGAAGGCCGAGCAGTACAGCGACAGTGCGCTCGAGCGCGCGGCACATGCCGCCGACAAGGCCACCGGCGACCGGTTCAAGGACCAGGTCGAGCAGGCGCGGAAGAAGGCCGACGACCTGGTGGGTGAGGACCTCGTGGGCCGGGACGGCGACGAGCCGAGCAACGCCGACCGCGCGAAGGCCGAGGGCGGAAAGGCCGAGGGGTCCTGACGCACGGCGGGCTGACCCGTCAGACTTCCTAAGCGGTCACCGTCGGGTTTCCGCGATGGACCGAAGGGTTCTGCCGGACAGAGACTCGTCCGGTGACCCTTGCCCTGCCGCCCGCCCTCGACGCTCGGCTCCGCACATGGAGACACCACCTCCACCGCATCCCGGAGGTGGCGTTCACCGAGCACAAGACGAGCGCGTACGTGGCGGCAGCGCTGACCGAGCTCGGCTTCGAGGTCGCTACGGGCATCGGCGGCACCGGCGTCCTCGGGTCGCTGACCCGCGGCACCTCCCGACGAGCGGTGGGACTCCGTTGCGAGCTGGACGGGCTTCCGATCTGGGAGGAGAGCGGACTGGAGTACGCCTCCACCCACCCGGGAACGATGCACGCCTGCGGCCACGACGGGCACATGGCGATGCTCCTCGGAACGGCCGCCGTCCTGGCCGAGGACGGCGGCTTCGACGGGACGGTTCGGGTGATCTTCCAGCCGGCGGAGGAACCCGGACGAGGCGCCCGGGCGATGCTCGACGACGGCCTTCTCGAGCGGTTCCCGCTCGACAGCGTCTTCGGCCTGCACAACCAACCCGGCGTCCCGGCCGGGCACCTGCACACGCGCCCTGGCCCGGTCATGGCGAGCGAGGACAACTTCGTCGTCTCCGTCACCGGCCGCGGTGGCCACGCCTCAGCACCACACCTGGTGGTCGATCCCCTGGTGATCGCCGCCGAGATCGTTCTCGCGCTCCAGCACGTCGTCGCGCGGAGCGTCGACCCCGTCGCCACCGCCGTTCTGTCGTGCACCGACGTGCGAACCGACGGTGGGCGCAACGCGATCCCCAGCAACGTCCGCATCACCGGGGACACGCGCAGCTTTGACCCGGCAGTACAGACACTCCTCGAACGCCGCATCCGCGAGATCAGCGCCGGCATCGCGAGCGCCCACGGCGCCAGTGCCGAGATCACCTACACCTACGAGTTCGCGCCCACGGTCAACGACGCCGACTGCGTCACCAGCGCCGCACGGGCGGCGGTCACCGCCCTCGGCGGCGCCCGCGTCGACGCCGAGGCGGACCCGATCACGGCGAGCGAGGACTTCGGCGTGCTCGCCCAGCACGTCCCTGCGTGCCTTGCGTTCCTGGGCAACGGCGTCACCCCGGGGCGCGGCGGCACCCCTCTGCACAGCCACGACTACGCCTTCAACGACGACGTCCTCGCCGCGGGCGTCGCGTACTACGTCCAGGTCGTCCGGGACCGCCTCGCTGCCGTCGACCACGGATGACACGACGCGCCCTTCCATAGCGGCCGCTCCCCGGACTTCACGAGCATCGAGCCGTAGGACCCTCGGCCTCGGTCAGCCTGCCGCCTCAGACGCCCAGGCGCTCCCACGGGCCCCAGATCGCCACCGACATTCCTTGTACGGCCCGGATGTTGACGAACAGCGTGCGGCCGTCGGGGCTGAACGTGGGCCCGGCGAAGGCGCCTCCGCCGACGTCGGTCGTGCTGTCGCCCTGCGCGGCCGGCATGACCTCCCGCGCGACCTCGAACATCTCGCCGTCCGCCGTGAGCCCCTGCAGCCATCCGCCGTTGCCCGCGTCCTCGCATACGACGAGCTGCCCGCGGGCGCTCGTCGCCAGGTTGCTCGGAAGCCGGCCGCGTCCGCCGGCCGGGGCCTGGTGCACGAGCTCCAGTCGCTTCCGGCGCACGTCGTAGGCCCAGATCTGCCCGGTCCCGTTGCCGAAGCCTCCCGGGACCCCGGCGTCGCCGGGCTCCCACTCCTCCGCCCTGCCACCCCCTTGCTGCGCTGTGAAGTAGACCCTGCCGTCCTGGTAGGTCGCTCCGGCGAGCCGACCGAAGAACGCACCCCGCTCTGCCCAGCCCTGCCTCGCGACGTGCTGGGCCGCCTGCTCGTCGGTCGTCGTCGGGCGGCCTCCGAACATCGGGAAGTCGGGTGCCGCGTCCTCGATCCGCACCCACGCGACCTCGTACGTCGTCCCCACCCGCAGCTGCCGCTCCAGGTGCCGGTTGTGGCGTCCCGAGAGCGCGAGCATCCAGAGCCGGCCGCCGTCCTCCAGCCGTCGGCTCCGACGGGGGTCGCTGGGGGGCTCGTAACGGTAGAAGCCGCTGGGGAAGCCCAAGCCGTCCTCCGTCAGGTAGAACGCGCCCTCCTCCGGCGCGTAGGCGACGGCCTCGTGGCGGAACCGGCCCGCCGCGGAGACCGGCCGGGCGTCGCTGGTCGCGTCGGCGGGCACCTCGAAGAGGAAGCCGTGGCGCTTCGTCAGGGCGGCGTTGACCGTGTACGCGTCGGCAGGCGACTGACCGCTCGTGTCGTCGTCCAGGACGTCGAACCCGTCGACGGTCCTCTCGCAGGTCACCCACGAGCCCCAGGGCGTCCGGCCGCCCGAGCCGTTCGTCTGCGTCCCCGCGAGGCTGACCCACGACTCCCGCACGTCACCGGTCCCGGTCACCACGACCGTTGTCGTCCCGCCCGGGGCGGCGGGGTCGTAGACCGGGCCGACCGACGTGAGGGGGCTGCCCGTCCCGCCCAGCTCGTGGCCCCGGACGAGCGCGACGTTCGTGCCACCCCGGCGGCTCCGGAAGGCGCCCATCCCAGACGGCATCCCTGGTACCGAGCCGTGGTCCCCCAGCGGGTCGCCGGTCGGCTGGAAGGACCGGTACAAGAAGCCCGGGGGAAGGGCCAGTCGCGGGGCGCCGTCCCGCAGGTCACGGGTCGGTCGCAGGGACCCCCGGCCGAGGCCCGGCGGGTCGGCGAGGGCGGCTGGGGCCACGAACCCTGCGAACGGAGCCGCCAGCAGGGTCGCGGCCCCCGCCCGCAGCAGGGTCCGGCGCTCGAGATCGGACATTCCGGAACACCTCCCGCTGATATCGGACACGTGTTCCGACGGTACCTCGCGCCTCCGACAACAGACGAGGCCGGAGCGCTCGGGCGGGATCGGGTCAGGCTCGGACGGCGGGGATGCCGAGCGACACGGGACGCCGGCCGTCGCTGCTGCCTGCCGCGCCGTCGTCCCCCGGCCGGCACGCGTCCGCCTGGCGGCGCTCCCAGGCCTCCCCGGCCCGGGTCCGGCGCACGCTGTAGGCGGCGTCGACGCCACCCGTCGCGGGGTCGGGCTCGAACCCGGACGGGTCGGAGACCAGATGGTGCGGTGCGGCATAGGTCACCCGGACCGACGCGACGTCGCCGGGACGGGGGACGTCGGCCCCGGCCGGGACAGCGAAGTGCACGAGCCGGTTGTCCCGAGCGCGGCCTGAGAGCCTCGCGGTGACGTCGTCCTTGCGCCCCTCGCCCTCGGCGACGAGCACCTCGAGCCGACGGCCGAGCTGCGCCCTGTTCTCCGCCCAGGAGATGTCGTCCTGGAGGGCGACCAGCCGCTCGTAGCGCTCCTGCACGACCGACTTCGGAAGCTGGTCGGGCAGGTCGGCGGCCGGCGTCCCGGGACGCCGCGAGTACTGGAACGTGAAGGCGTTCGCGAACCGTGCTTGCCGGACGACGTCCAGCGTCGCCTCGAAGTCGTCCTCCGCCTCCCCCGGGAAGCCGACGATGATGTCGGTGGAGATCGCCGCGTCGGGGATCCGCTCCCGCACCCGGTCGAGGATCCGCAGGAACCGGTCGCTGCGGTACGACCGGCGCATCGCCTTGAGGACCCGGTCGGACCCGGACTGCAGGGGCATGTGCAGCTGCGGCATCACGTTGGGCGTCTCGGCCATCGCGTCGACGACGTCGCCGGTGAAGGCGGCCGGGTGCGGGCTGGTGAAGCGGACGCGCTCCAGGCCCTCGATCTCGCCGCACGCGCGCAGGAGGTCGGCGAAGGCGCTCCGACTCCGCTCGCCGCCGAGCTCCACCCCGTACGTGTTGACGTTCTGGCCGAGCAGCGTCACCTCGATCGCGCCGTCGTCCACGAGCGCCTGCACCTCGGCGAGGATCTCACCCGGGGGCCGGTCCTTCTCCTTCCCGCGCAGGCTCGGGACGATGCAGAAGGTGCAGGTGTTGTTGCAGCCCACGCTGATCGACACCCAGCCCGCATACGCGGACTCGCGCTTGGTGGGCAGCGTGGACGGGAAGACCTCGAGGGACTCGAGGATCTCCACCTGCGCCTCGTGGTTGTGGGCGGCCCGGGCGAGCAGCGCGGGCAGCGCGCCGATGTTGTGCGTCCCGAAGACGACGTCCACCCAGGGGGCGCGGCGCACGATGACGTCGCGGTCCTTCTGCGCGAGGCACCCGCCCACGGCGATCTGCATGCCCGGCCGTCTGGCCTTCAGGGGGGCGAGGTGGCCGAGGTTGCCGTACAGCTTGTTGTCGGCGTTCTCACGCACCGCGCAGGTGTTGAACACGACGACGTCGGCGCTGTCCGGCTCCGCGCCCGAGGTCAGCGGGGCGTACCCGGCCTCCTCGAGCAGCCCGGCGAGCCGCTCGGAGTCGTGCACGTTCATCTGGCACCCGAAGGTGCGCACGGCATACGTCTTCATCCTGGAGTCGACCGCTGCATTCTCTGAACAAGAAAAGGCAAACTTTAGCACTGCCGCCTTTTCGTTCTCGAACGGCAGCGTCGGCGCGATCGGGTGACGCGCCTGCGTGCCCCAGGTCGTCCGAGGCGGTCACCGGGCCGCGAGGCGGGCCGTACCGGCCGGCGGTGACGCGTAGTGCGCCAGGTCGGCCGCGACGAGCGGCGCGAGCCACGTCGGGTACGTCGTGCTCAGGTGGTTGTCGTCGCGGTAGACGAGCATGTTGTCCACGACCACCGCGCAGGACGGGCCGGCGCAGAACCAGGGGGTGACGTCGAGGTAGACGCCGCCCGCGGCGACGACCGTGGCGGACTCGGCGGCGATGCCGGCCGCGTTGACGGAGGCCGCGCGGAACAACGTGCACGCGGCGACGTCGTCCACGTGCGAGGCGAGGCAGTCGGGCACGTTGCCGCTCGGGTGCGGCGTCGGGCCGAGGACGACGACACGCGCGCCGGCGGCGGAGACCTCCTGCACCATCTGCCCGAGCCCCGCCAGCCACTGCGGCCCGTACATCTGGAAGCGGTACTCCGGCCCGTAGTGCCGTGCCGACCCGAGGACGACGAGGGCCGGGTGCTCGGCCCGGACCAGACCGAGGACCTGCTGCTGCCACGCGTCGCACTCCCGGTAGGGGTGGTGCAGCACGGGGCTCCAGAGCGGGAGCAGCGCGGGCGGGCACGTGGACTTGGTGACCGACAGCAGCCGCCACCCCTGCTGCTTGCTGGCCGCGTCGAGCGCGGGCTCCCACTGCGTGGCGTGGGAGTCGCCCACGAGCATCACCGTGACCGGAGACGACGGGACGCCGAACACGCAGCTTCGCGGGACGCTCGCCGTCCAGCCGAGGTGGCAGCCGTCGGTGAAGGGGGCCGCCTTGTCCGCGGCCGCCTGGGCGAGCGGTGGCTGCAGGTTGGCAGGGACGTCCGCGCGCTGCAGGGAGGTGGCGACGGCGGCGGCCACGACGGCGTCGGGGCCCGGGGCGGCTGGGGCGGGGGCGGCTGGGGCGGGAGGAGTTGGCTCGGACGCAGCGGCGGCGGTCGGGGGCTGGCCGGCGGGGACGAGGCGCGCGTCTGCTCGGGGAGCCGAGCCCCGGCTCTCGGGGGTCGCCCCGGCGCGCGCCGCGGCGGACAGGTCGGCCGCGGTGACGACCGACCCGTGGCCTTCCGGCGACGGCAGCGCCTGTGCGACGGTGACCGACACCGCCGCGCCGGTGATGGTCAGAGCGGCGCCGAGGGCCAGTCCGCGGCTGGCGCGCGCCCGGACCGCCGGTGCGAAGCGGATCGGGTTCTCGACCAGGCGCACGGTTGCGCCGGCGAGCAGAGCGGTCAGGGCCGCGAGGCCGAGCCGAGCGGGCAGCGGGAGCGGCGCTCCGACGGCGACCGGCGCCAGGACCAGCACCGGCCAGTGCCACAGGTACCAGGAGTACGACCAGTTCCCGAGGACCTGGAACGGCGGCAGGCGAAGGACGCGGGCGGGCCCGAGCTCGGCCGCCTCGCTTCGGCAGCCGGCCACGAGGACGGCGGCGGTGCCGAGCACGGGGCCGAGTGCCGCCGTCCCCGGGAAGGGTGTGGCCGTGCTGGTCGCGACGACGGACGCGACGACCACCCCGGCACCAGCCCAGCCCAGGCCGGCCGCGAGGGCGACGGGCAGCCGGCCGAGCAGCGGCGCGGCCAGCGCGACGAGGCCGCCGGCGGCGAGCTCCCACGCCCGCGTGGGCAGGGAGAAGAAGGCCCAGGACTGGGAGGCCCCGGTGAGGTAGAGGCACGCGGCGAACGAGCCGCCAGCGACGGCAGCGAGGGCGGTCGTCGCGGCCCGTCGCGAGGGGCGCCTCGGGCGCAGGAGCAACGTCGACGCGACGAGCAGGAGCGCGGGCCACAGCAGGTAGAACTGCTCCTCGACACCGAGTGACCAGTAGTGCTGCAGCGGCGACTCGGCGGAGTCCGGGGCGAGGTAGTCCGTCCCCTGGACGGCGAACCTGTAGTTCGCGACGTAGAGCGCGGCCGCGAGCGCGTCGCGCGCGGCGTCCCTGGCCTGCAGAGGTGACAGGACGACGACTGCCGCGGCCAGCGTGGCGACGAGGACGACCGAGGCCGCGGGCAGGAGCCGCCGGGCGCGGCGGGCGTAGAACGCGACGAACGACACCCGCCCGCTGCGCTCGAGCTCGCGCCACAGCAGACCGGTGATCAGGAACCCGGAGACGACGAAGAAGACGTCGACCCCCACGAAGCCGCCGTCGACGCCCGGCACACCTGCGTGGAACAGGACGACGGCCACGATGGCCACCGCGCGGAGGCCTTGCACGTCGCGCCGGAAGGCTCGAGGCTCGGACACGCCCGGTCCTCCCGAGGTTGCGGTGTGGTCACGACACAGGGCCCGTCGAGTGATGCGCGTGACCTTGTGCCACCTTGCCACTAGGTTCGCCGCCATGGCGGAGTCCGCACCCGACACTGGCGCATCCCCTGTGCAGACCGAGCGGCAGACCGGCCGGCACACCGAACGGCGTCCCCTCGTCGTGCTTGAGAACGTCAACAAGCACTTCGGGCAGCTGCACGTGCTCAAGGACATCAATCTGACGGTCGGGCAGGGCGAGGTGGTCGTGATCATCGGACCGTCCGGCTCGGGCAAGTCGACGCTCTGCCGCACGATCAACCGGCTCGAGACCTTCGAGTCGGGGTCCATCACGCTGGACGGCAAGCCGCTGCCTGCGGAGGGCAAGGAGCTGGCACGGCTGCGGGCCGAGGTCGGCATGGTCTTCCAGTCGTTCAACCTGTTCGCCCACAAGACGGTGCTGGAGAACGTGACCCTCGGCCCGGTCAAGGTCCGAAAGCAGAAGAGGTCGGACGTCGAGGCGCGTGGCCGCCAGCTGCTGCAGCGGGTGGGCGTCGCGAACCAGGCCGAGAAGTACCCGGCGCAGCTCTCCGGCGGGCAGCAGCAGCGGGTGGCGATCGCACGCGCGCTCGCGATGGACCCGAAGGTCATGCTCTTCGACGAGCCGACGTCCGCGCTGGACCCAGAGATGATCAACGAGGTGCTGGACGTCATGACGACCCTGGCCCGTGAGGGCATGACCATGGTCGTCGTCACCCACGAGATGGGCTTCGCCCGCAAGGCGGCGGACCGCGTGGTCTTCATGGCCGACGGCGAGATCGTCGAGGAGAACACCCCCGAGGACTTCTTCACCAACCCGAGGAGCGCCCGGGCCAAGGACTTCCTGTCGAAGATCCTCACGCACTAAGGACGTGCGAGCCCGACGACCCGGACGGGATGCGCAGGCGGCACGAGCACCCACTGTCGACGGGCCAGTGCCGAGGACGACGAGAGAACCGACAACGAACGCACCGGAACGACGAAAGGGATCGACGGAATGAGACTGCGGAGAACCGCGCTCGTGGCTGGCGTCGCCGCGGCGGCGCTGAGCCTCGCCGCCTGCGGCGGTGGCGGCGGAGGTGGCAACTCGGGCAGCGGCGGTAGCGGCTCGGCGACGGTGGCCGAGAAGCCGACGTTCGAGTCGGGGACGACGATGGCCCAGCTGGCCTCGGCCGGCAAGGTCCGCGTCGGTACCAAGTTCGACCAGCCCGGGTTCGGCCTGAAGGGGCTGTCCGGCAAGCCCGAGGGCTTCGACGTCGAGATCGCCAAGATCATCGCCGGCGCCATGGGGATCTCGCCGGACAACATCGAGTGGGTGGAGACGCCGTCCGCGGTGCGTGAGGAGGTGATCGAGCAGGGCAAGGTGGACTACGTCGTCGCGACCTACACCATCAACGACAAGCGCAAGGAACGGATCTCCTTCGCCGGGCCGTACTACGTCGCCGGGCAGCAGCTGATGGTCAAGTCCGACAACAACGTCGTCAACGGTCCGGACGACCTGAAGAGCCACCCGGACCAGAAGGTGTGCTCGGTCACCGGCTCCACCCCGTCCGAGCAGATCAAGCCCTACCTCGCCGACCCAGCGTCCCAGCTCGTGCTCTTCGACGTGTACGACAAGTGCGCCGACGCGCTCCGCACCGGCCAGGTACAGGTGGTCACGACAGACAACGTGATCCTGCTGGGGTACGTCTCGAAGTCGAACGGGGCGTTCAAGCTGGTCGGTGACCAGTTCACCAAGGAGCCGTACGGCATCGGCATCAAGAAGGGCGACGTCGCCTTCTGCAAGTTCATCGACGACACGCTGGAGAAGAACAAGGACGCCTACACGAAGGCCTGGGAGAGCACGGCGGGCAAGGTCAAGGGGGCCAAGACACCTACCTTGCCGACACCCGATCCCTGCACCTGATCCCCTCGGGGCGGGGGCGCGCTCGGCGGAGCGCGCCCCTGCTCTCTCCTTCTTCGAGCGCAGTACCGGGCAAGGACCCGTCGACGAGGAGCTGATGTGGAGGCCATCACCAACAACCTGGACCTGTTCAGGCAGGGCTACCTGCGGTCGCTCGGCATCTGCCGGGGGGGGCTCGTCGGCTCCCTGCTGCTCGGCAGCGTGATCGCCGCCTGCCGCGTATCACCCATTCCGCCGCTCCAGTGGATCGGCACGTGGTGGGTGAACGTCTTCCGGAACACTCCCTTGACGTTGGTCCTGTTCTTCGTCGCCTTCGGGCTCCCCGAGGTGGGCGTCAACGCCGCCTACTACACCTTCGGACTCGCCGGGCTCATCCTGTACACCTCGGCGTTCGTCTGCGAGGCGATCCGGAGCGGCATCAACTCGGTACCGGCCGGCCAGGCCGAGGCCGCCCGCTCGATCGGCCTGACCTTCAGCCAGTCCCTCGTGCAGGTGGTCATGCCACAGGCGCTGCGAACCGTCATCCCGCCGCTCGGCAGCGTGCTCATCGCCATGTTCAAGAACTCGGCGGTGCTCGGTGCGTTCGGTGTGGGTCGCGACCTGTTCCAGGTCGGGCAGACGCTGACGAGCGCCCAGGGCTACGCCGTGCTGCCCGTGCTGCTGGGGGTCGCCGTCGGCTACCTGCTGATCACGCTGCCGGCGGGGGGCATCCTCGCCGTGCTCGAACGGAAGGTGGCGATCGCACGATGAGCCGCGGTGGCTCCGGGCAGTCGACCGTCCTCTACGACGCTCTCGGCCCTCGCGGACGACGCCGGGTGTTGCTCGGCAGCATCGTCGCCGGGGTCGTCGTCCTCGCGGTTCTCTACCTCGTCGTGGGGCGTCTGCAGCGGCAGGGCCAGCTGTCGTGGCAGCTGTGGGGCCCGCTGCTCGACCCGTCGAACGAGGTGTTCGACGCCGTCTGGCGACTGCTGGGCCAAGGCTTCAAGGCGACGGTCTCCGCCGCCGCGCTGGCGATCGCGCTGTCCCTCGTCATCGGCACGTTGCTGGGCATGCTCCGGCTGTCCCTCCGCGGGGTCGGGCGCTTCCCGGTGGTCGGGCTGGTCGAGCTCCTGCGTGGGCTGCCCGTTGTGATCAGCATCTTCCTCGCGGCTCGGCTGCTGCCCGAGTTCGGCGTGAACCTGTCGAACATGTGGTACCTCGTCATCGGGCTGACCGCGTACAACTCGGTGATCATCGCGGAGATCGTGCGGGCCGGCGTCAACTCGCTGCCGCGGGGGCAGCGCGAGGCGGGCCTCGCCATCGGGCTGACGCCCGGGCAGACGCTTCGGACGATCCTGCTCCCGCAGGCCTTCCGCGTCATGCTGCCGGGGCTCATCAGCCAGCTCGTCGTCGTCGTGAAGGACACGTCCCTCGCCGCGGTCGTGCTCGCCGGCTTCACGGAGGCCTTGAACTCCTCCAAGGCGATCTACCAGAACCTCAACAACCCTCTGCAGGTCTACACGGTCGTCGGTGTCCTGTTCATCATCATCAACTACACGCTGAGCAAGCTCGCCGAGTGGGTCGAGCGCCGGACTTCGCGGCGCACGTCGGGCAAGCCGGTGGACGAGGGTGCGGCGTCCGTTCCCGGCGCCCCGCTCGAGGTCGAGGCGGGGGCGGCACCGGGGGTGCCTCGCGCCGGAGCGTGACGTCCGATCCGTCCCCCAGCAGTGTCAGACCCTGATGCGGCGACACCCTACGGAGGTCTGACAGAACGGCGAGGTTCGCCGGGTCGCCCAGCAGTGTCAGATTCTCGTGCGGCGACAGCCTACGAAGGTCTGACGAAGGTTGCGGTTACCGGCTGCTCAGCTGGCGATCGCGGTGGCGCGGGACTCCCGCACCACGGTGATCTTGATCTGGCCCGGGTAGGTGAGCTCCTCGGCGACCTGCTTGGCGATCTCGCGTGCCAGCAGGTCCGCTGCCACGTCGTCGACCGCCTCGGGCTGCACCATGACGCGCACCTCCCGACCGGCCGCCATCGCGAACACCTTCTCCACCCCCTGGTGGGACATGCCGATGGCCTCCAGCTTCGTGAGCCGCTCGACGTACGACTCCAGCGCCTCGCGGCGGGCCCCGGGACGGCCGCCCGAGCAGGCGTCGGCGGCCTGGGTGAGCACGGCCTCGACGGTCTCGGGGGTCACTTCGTTGTGGTGGGCCGCGATCGCGTGGACCACGTCCTCGCTCTCACCCAGCCGGCGGGCGAGGTCGGCACCGATCAGCGCGTGGCTGCCCTCCACCTCGTGTGTGAGGGCCTTCCCGATGTCGTGGAGGAACGCGCACCGCTTCACGAGGGCGACGTCGACGCCGATCTCGGCCGCCATCACCCCTGCCACGTGGGCGGTCTCGACGAGGTGGCCCAGGACGTTCTGGCCGTAGGAGGTGCGGTACCGGAGCTGGCCGAGCGTCCGCACGAGGTCGGGGTGCAGGTCGTAGATGCCGACCTTCTCCACCGCCTCGGCTCCCGCACGGTCGATCAGCCGGTCCACCTCCTCGACCGCGTCGGCGTAGGCCGACTCGATCCGCTGGGGATGGATGCGCCCGTCGGTGACCAGGGCATTGAGGGCGACGCGGGCGGTCTCGCGGCGGACGGGGTCGAAGCAGGAGAGCAGCACCGCTCCCGGCGTGTCGTCGATGACGAGGTTCACGCCCGTGATCGCCTCGAACGTACGGATGTTGCGGCCCTCGCGGCCGATGATCCGGCCCTTCATCTCGTC
>JBKHWX010000108.1:0-5615 GCA_046566325.1 Actinomycetes bacterium
TCGCGCTGGTCACGCCGGCGTCGGCCGGCACGGCCCGTCGGCACGGTCGCAGCGCGCTGCTCGACAGGCTGCCGGCCGGTCCCGCATGGGCCGTGGCGGGCAGGTCACTGCGGTACTGGCGGCGCGACCCCCGCTACCTCACGAGCATCGTGGCGACGTTCGCGCTGCCGGCTGCCGTGCTGTCCCTCGCGCTCCTCGGGATGTTCAGCGTGCGGTCGGCCGCTCTCGCGGTCGGTCCGCTGCTCGGCGGCGTCCTCGGCTGGGGGCAGCACAACGACGTCGCCTACGACGGGACGGCGGTGTGGACGCACGTGGTCTCGGACCTGTCCGGCCGGGCGGACCGGGCGGGCCGCGCGGCCGCCGTCCTGGTCTGGGCCGTGCCGCTGACCGTCGTCGCGGCCGTGGCCGGCTGCGCCGTCGCCGACCGCTGGCAGCTGCTGCCCGCGGTGCTCGGGCTGTCGCTCGGTCTGCTCGGGATCGGGACGGGCGTGTCCGCGGTGAGCAGTGCTCTCCTGCCGTACCGGGTGCCGGAGGCCGGCTCCAACCCCTTCCAGACGCCGTCGGGCGCGGCGGTGGCCACCCTGGTCGCGCAGGCGGTGACGTCGTCCGTCACGTGTGCGCTCGCCGTGCCGGTGGTCGTGGCGTTCGTGCTCGCCCTGCTGGGGTCCGGGACGGCCGGCTGGGTCGCGCTGGTTCTCGGGGCAGCGCTCGGCGCCGCCGCGGTGCTCGCCGGCGTCCACCTGGGCGGCCGGCTCTTCGAGCGCCGGGGGCCGGAGCTGCTCGCCGCGATGCGATGAGGACGGCGGTCGCCGTCGTCCCCTCGCGCGGATCGCGCGGCCGGTCGCGCGTGCCCTCAGGGCCGAAACGCGGACAATGAGCGCATGACCGTAGCGCCGAGCGTCTCGTACTCCATCACTGTCCGGCTCGAGCTGCCCGCGCGGCCGACAGCCGTGAGCGAGCTGACGACGGTCGTCGAGGGCGCGGGTGGCATCGTCACCGCCCTCGACGTCACCGCCTCGGGGCACTCCCGTGTGCGGGTGGACCTGACGTGCGCCGCGCGGGACAGCAACCACGCGGCAGAGCTGGTCGAGGCGCTGCGCGGCCTGGACGGCGTCCAGATCGGTAAGGTCTCGGACCGCACCTTCCTCGTGCACCTCGGCGGCAAGATCTCCATCGAGCCCAAGGTGCCGATCCGCAACCGCGACGACCTGTCCCTGGTCTACACGCCCGGCGTCGCACGGGTCTGCCAGGCGATCCACGACAACCCCTCGGACGCCCGGCGGCTCACGATCAAGCGGAACACGGTCGCGGTCGTGACGGACGGTACGGCCGTCCTCGGCATGGGCAACATCGGCACCCTCGCCGCCCTGCCCGTGATGGAGGGCAAGGCCGCCCTGTTCAAGCGGTTCGCCGGCATCGACGCCTTCCCGATCTGCCTCGACACGCAGGACAGCGACGAGATCGTGGCCACGGTCAAGGCCATCGCCCCGGTATTCGCGGGCATCAACCTCGAGGACATCTCCGCGCCCCGCTGCTTCGAGATCGAGCGGCGGCTCCGCGAGGAGCTCGACATCCCCGTCTTCCACGACGACCAGCACGGGACGGCGATCGTCACCCTCGCCGCGCTCACGAACGCCCTGAGGCTCGTCAGCAAGGCCCTGGCCGACGTCCGCATCGTGATGGCCGGCGCGGGAGCCGCGGGGACCGCCGTCCTCAAGCTGCTGCTCGCCGCGGGTGCGCACGACGTCGTCGTTGGCGACCAGTACGGGATCATCCATCCGGGACGGGACCACCTCGACGACTCGACCCGGTGGACCGCCGAGCACACGAACCCTCGCCACGTCACCGGCAGCCTGAAGGACGCGCTCGTGGACGCGGACGTCTTCGTCGGGCTCTCGGCCCCGAACATCCTCACCGGCGACGACATCGCCCGGATGAAGGACGACGCCGTCGTCTTCGCCCTCGCCAACCCGACACCGGAGGTCGACCCGGTCGAGGCCGCCCAGCACGCCGCCGTCGTCGCCACGGGCCGCAGCGACTTCGCCAACCAGATCAACAACGTGCTCGTGTTCCCGGGGGTGTTCCGCGGGCTGCTCGACGCCCAGTCGACGCGCATCTCCACGGAGATGGAGCTCGCCGCCGCCCACGCGCTCGCGGCAACGGTCACCGACAAGGAGCTCAACGCGGCCTACATCATCCCGAGCGTCTTCCACCCCGACGTCGCCAAGGTCGTCGCCTCGGCTGTCGAGAAGGCCGCACGCGAGGAGGGGGACGCCGTCCGGCCGCTGCCGATCGAGGACCCGATGCCGGCGGGGCAGTGGGTCTGACCGGGCGGAAGGTGCTGGTCGGCCAGACGGTCCTGGTCGGGGGGACGGTGCCGGTCGGCGAGACGGTGCGCAGCGTCGAGGACCCGGTGGCGAAGCCGGTACCCGATCGCCGACGTCAGCAACGCCGACGTCAGCGTTGAGCCCGACCCGGGAACGGCGCGACCGGCAGGTGCGGGGACGGACGCTCTGGCGCGTCCTGCTGGTCCTCGCCGTCGTCGTCCAGCTCGTCGTCCTGTACTGGCCGAAGGACCCGGGCGGCGGTGGCGTCGGCAACCTCGACAAGGTCGTGCACGCGGCCGTGTTCGGCGCCGTGGCCCTCGCAGGACGCGGGGCAGGCGTTCCATGGCGACCTCTCGCGCTCGTGCTCGTCGTGCACGCCGGCCTGAGCGAGGTGATCCAGGGGACGCTGCTGCCGGACCGCCACGGCGACCCTGCCGACGCCGTGGCGGACGTCACAGGAACCGTTCTGGGCCTGCTCGCGGCGCACGCCCGGCTCCGGGCCGGGGGTCGCCGTCGCGTGCCCAGGGCGCGATGATGACCGCATGAGCAGGGGACTGACGGGGCAGCTGCTCGTCGCCACTCCGCGGCTCGAGCACCCGACCTTCCGGCGCACCGTCATCCTGCTCCTGGACCACGGCGAGGACGGCGCGCTCGGCGTCGTCGTCAACCGGCCCACCCATGTGGACGTCGACGCCGTGCTGCCGAGCTGGCAACCGTTCGTCGCCGTCCCCGGCCGGCTGTTCCAGGGCGGACCCGTCGCCACCGACTCCGCGCTCGGGCTCGTGGGGCTGCGCCGCCGCGACGAGGAGCCCCTCGGCGTCCGGCTGATCTCCGGTGAGCTGGGGCTCGTGGACCTCGACACTCCGCCGGAGGTCGTCGTCCCCGAGCTGCGGGGCCTGCGGATCTTCGCGGGCTACGCCGGGTGGAGCCCGGGGCAGCTGGAGAGCGAGATCGCGGAGGGATCCTGGTACGTCCTTGCGGCGGACCCGGGTGACGCGTTCACCGACCAGCCTGAGAACCTGTGGGCGCGGGTCCTGCGGCGGCAGGGCGGCGACCTGGCCCTGGTCGCCACCTACCCGGACGACCCGGGCATGAACTGACGGCGGCGTGAGCTGAGCAGCCGCTGGGCTGAGGGTGGCACGACGGACTGACCCGGGAGGGCTGATGAGCGAGACGAACGAACCGGGCCAGGTGTCCCCGCTGTCCGACCCGCGCACAGCCGAGCCGAGCAGGCAGGCCACCGCCGTGCTCGACCGGCAGGCCGTGGAGCAGGAGGTCGAGCCCGGCGACCACGAGCGGTTCGCCCACTACGTCCGCAAGGAGAAGATCCTGTCCTCGGCGCTGTCCGGGGAGCCCGTGATCGCGCTGTGCGGCAAGGTGTGGGTGCCGGGGCGCGACCCGAACAAGTTCCCGGTCTGCCCCGTCTGCAAGGAGATCTACGAGGGCCTGCGCCCCGAGCCGCCTGGTCCGGGTGACTCCGGGTCGGGGGAGTGAGCGGCCTCCCCGCCTCCGAGCCCGAAGCCACGCCGGTCGACCCGACCGGCCGAACGCCGCTGCGTCCGACCCAGGGACAGGAGGCCCGGCGCTACCGCAACGTCGCGGGCGCGATGGTCGCCCTGGTGTCCCTGGTCGCGTTCGAGGCGCTCGCCGTCTCGACCGCGATGCCGGTGGTCGCGGAGCGGCTGAACGGGCTGCGGAGCTACGGCCTGGCCTTCTCCCTGTTCCTCACGATGAGCATGCTCGGCACGGTCGTCGCCGGCGGCTGGTGCGACTCGCGCGGACCTCGCTGGCCGGTCGTCTGGGGCATGGTGCTCTTCGGCGGCGGCCTCGTCGTCTCCGGTCTCGCCCTGACCTTCCCGGTGCTGCTGCTCGGCCGGGTGGTGAGCGGCGTCGGCGGCGGCTTCCTGATCGTGTCGCTGTACGTGGTGATCGCCGCGGTCTACCCGGAGTCGCTGCGACCGCGCGTCTTCGGCTGGATCAGCGCCGCCTGGGTCGTCCCGTCGCTGGTCGGCCCTGCCGTCGGCGGCTGGCTGGTCACCGCCGCGTCGTGGCGGTGGGTCTTCCTGGGCGTGCCGCCCCTGCTGCTGCTCGTCGCGGCCGGCCTGCTGCCGACGGTCTGGCGCCTCGTCCCGCAGGTGGCCGGCGCCGGCGAGCGCAGGGCGAGCAAGAGGAACGCGCTCACGGGCCTCGGCCTCGCCGCGGGCGCGGCGGGACTGCAGTGGGGCACCCAGGAGCTCGAGCCGCCAACCGTCGCGTCCGTCTCCGCCATCGTCGCCGGCGGGGTGGCCGTGGCCGTCTGCCTGCCCAGGCTGCTGCCGCCCGGCACGCTGCGTGCGGCGGAGGGCCTACCGGCGGTGATCGCCGTCCGCGGGCTGATCGGCGCCTGCTTCTTCGGGGCCGAGACCTTCGTGCCCCTGATGCTCGTCAACGAGCAGGACCTGTCACCAGCGGTCGCGGGCCTGGCACTCACGGGCGGTGCGGTCGGCTGGTTCGGCGGGGCGTGGATCCAGAGCCGGCCCCAGCTGACGATGCCCCGGTACCGCTTCCTCAGCCAGGGCGCGGCACTCGTCACCCTGTGCAGCGCCGTGCTGCCCCTGATGCTCCCGGGCGCCTTGCCGGCGCTGCTCGTGGCGCCCGTCTGGTTCGTCGCCGGGCTGGGCATGGGCCTCGCGCTCTCGACGACGAGCGTGCTCGTGCTGTCGTACTCGGGGCCGGGGGAGGAGGGGCGCAACTCGGCGGCGCTGCAGGTGAGCGACGCCCTCGGCAGCGTCGTCGGGATCGGCGCCGCGGGAGCCGTGTTCGCGGCGCTGCACACCGCGCCGGGGCACGACGGGCCGGTCTTCGCGGTGATCTGGTGGGGCCTGGCGGTCGTCGGTCTGGTCGCGGTGCTCGTCGGGCGGCGCGGCGGGCAGCCGGACGCCGGCTCTGCTGGGTCGACGCGACTTCGGCGGCGCCGTCCCCACCGGCGCGGCACGCCGACCGACCTGCTGGCACCGTGACGTCTCCGCCGTCCCGGTCGACCGGCGCAGAGCCTCGGAGCGGGCCGTCCCGTGTGCCCGTCGGCGGCGGGCCCGGCCGTGCGTCGGCCGCCGCTTCCCACCTTCCGCCCGCCTACCCGGGGCGGGCACCGTGGGGGACGGCGGCCAAGCTGCGCGCATGGCAGGCGCAGGCGCTCGAGGAGTACCTCGCGGCGTCCCCGCGGGACTTCCTCGCGGTCGCCACCCCCGGAGCCGGCAAGACGACGTTCGCCCTGCGGGTGGCCGCCGAGCTGCTGCGGAAGGGCGTCGT
>JBKHWX010000109.1:0-3483 GCA_046566325.1 Actinomycetes bacterium
GAAGACCGGCGCCCGCACCGAGGGCACCACCTACGCGCTGTTCTCCTTCACCCGCAAGCTCGGCCAGGCGGTCGGCGGCGCGGTCGCTGCCTACACGATCGGGCTCGCCGGATACGTCGGTCACGCCTCGGCGCAGAGCGACTCCGCGATCTGGGGCATCCGCGCGGCGGCCGGCCTGATCCCCGCGGCGTTCATCGTGGTCGCCATCCTGATCATGGCCGTCTACCCGCTCACCGAGCGCAAGTTCTCCGAGCTGATGGCGTCGATGGCCGAGCGCCGGGCGGCCGGCGAGAAGGCGGCCGTGTAACCGCTCCCATCCCCTCCACAGCAGTCGATCTCTGGGTGCTCGTGGCTGTCTCGGACGTCCTCGAGACAGCCGGGAGCACCCAGAGATCGTTCGTGCGTGTGGGGGACGACGGTCAGGGACGCGGGTCCGACAGCGACCGGTACAGCTCCGGCCGGCGGTCGAGCAGGTAGGTCGCCTTCCGCCGGGACTCCTCGAGCCGCGCCCGGTCGAGCTCCCCGACCACGAGCTCCTCACCCCGACCGGCACGCGCCACGTCCTTGCCGTCCGGGGCGACGACACAGCTCAGGCCGCAGTACTCCAGGTCCGCCTCGCGCCCGCAGTAGTTCGCGTAGACGACGTACACCTGGTTCTCGTACGCCCGGGCGGGCACCAGCGTCGTCGCGACCACGTCGTACGGGACCATGTTCGCGGTCGGCGCCAGGACGACGTCCACGCCGGCGAGCGCGAGCCCGCGCGCGTTCTCCGGGAACTCGACGTCGTAGCAGATCAGCATCCCGCAGCGCCAGCCGCCGAGCTCGACGACGGGCGAGACGTCGTCCGAGGGGCGGAACTGCGAGCGGTCGAGGTCGCCGTACAGGTGGGTCTTGCGGTAGTTGGCGACGGCGGAGCCGTCGGAGCCGACGAGCTGGATGGAGTTGTGCACAGCCTCCCCGACGCGCTCGGGATAGCCGTAGAGGACGGCGACCCCGCTCGACCGCGCGATCTCACCGACGGCACGTGCCCACCCGCCGTCCCGAGGCTGTGCGAGCCGGCCGACCGCCTCGGGGCCGATCACGTACCCGGTGAGGAACATCTCGGGGGTCAGCAGCAGGTCGACCTGCTCGGGGCGCGCGGACTCGACCGCCCTGCCCAGCCGCTCCAGGTTCTCGTCGACCGCGAGCGGCCGCGACTCGCACTGGTAGATCCCGATGCGCATGTCGGACGACGCCTAGTCGGGCAGCTTCATCGGCCCGAGGTCCGCGAACACGTCACCCGGACCGGGGTTCTCCGGCTTCGTCCTGCCGCCGAAGTGGCGCATGATCCCCCACACCGCGTTGAGGGAGGTCTGCACAGCGCCCTCGACCCAGGCCGGAGTCCAGGAGACGTCGTCCCCGGCGAGGAAGATGCCGCGCTGCTCGGCCGGAAGGTCGTCCTGCACGAAGTGGCCGTACATTCGCTCGTTGTACCGGTAGTGGCCGGGCAGCGCCCCTTTGAAGGCACCGAGGAAGTGGCGGTCCGCCTCCCACGAGACGGTGATCGGGTCGGCGATGATGTGCTTTGCGATGTCGACGTCCGGGTAGATCTTCTTCAGGGCGCCGAGCGCGAGCCGCACGCGGCGGTCCACCGGGTAGGGCAGCATCTTCAAGGCGTCGCTCATCCACGAGTACGTCAGGCAGATGACGCCTGGCATGTCGTCGCCGTGGTCGAACAGGTACGTGCCACGCGTGAGCCGGTCCGTCAGCGTCATGCTCATCACGTCGCGGCCGGTCTCGGGGTCCTTGTCCTTCCAGAACGGCCGGTCGACCATCACGAACGTCTTCGAGGACTGCATGTAGCGGGTGCGGTCGAGCGCGGTCCACATCTTCTGGGAGAAGAGGCTCTCCTCGCAGTCGATCTGCGTCGTGAGCAGCCAGCTCTGGCACGTGGTGAGCACCGCCTGGTAGGAGCGCGTGTCGCCCCAGGCGTCCGTGACGGCCAACGTCCCGTCCTCGGCGCGGGCGATGCGGGCCACGCCTGCCCGCGGGCCGCCGGAGTGCAGCTTGGCAAGCGTCGTCCCCGCGGGCCAGTGCGCGACCTTGGCCGGTGTGTGGTTCCAGATCCCCCGCGGGACCTGCTCGACGCCGCCGACGACGAACCGCTGGTCCGAGTCGCAGTTCGTCATCACCACACGGAAGATCTCGAGCATCGAGTTGGGGAAGTCGGAGTCCCACCCGCCCGTGCCGAAGCCGACCTGTCCGAAGACCTCCCGGTGGTGGTACGAGAGGCGTGAGAAGGCCTCGGAGGTCGCCACGAAGTCGTAGAACGTGCGGTCGTCCCACAGCGGCACGAGCTCGTCCCAGAGGGACTTCAGCTTCTGGACGTCGCGTGCGCGGATCGCGTCCTGGATCTCGGTGAAGTGCACGCTCTCCAGGGCGTCGGACCAGGCCGCCTCCACCTCCCGGAACAGGGGCGGCAGCGCCTCTGACGACTCGGCGTAGTGGGTCTCACCCTCGATGTCGATCACGGTGCTGTGCGACGCGGGGGTGAGGGGGTTCGGGAACGCCTTCGTCTCCAGCCCGAGCATGTCGACGTAGTGGTAGAAGGCGGTCGACGAGACCGGGAAGCGCATCCCGCCCAGCTCGGCCACGATCTCGTCCGGCGCACCCTCGAACCGCTGGGAGCGCAGCCGCCCGCCCATCTGGGAGGCCTCGTAGAGCACCGGCTTGAGGCCGAGCCTCATGAGCTCGTAGGCCGCGATGAGGCCGGAGATGCCGGCCCCGACGATCGCCACCTCCTCACCGAGTCGTTCCGGGGGGATCTCCCCGAGTCCGCCCGGGTGCTTGATCCAGTCGTCGAACGCGAACGGGAAGTCGGGACCGAAGATGGTGACCGGGGCGCGGTCGTCGTCCTGCGCGGCCTCGTGGCCCGGGTTGAGCGTCATCGCGCGTCCCTCCTTCTTTCACCGCGTCAGCGGGCCGTCGCGAGGACGGCCGGTCGGAGGCCCGCCTGCGGACAAGAGCCAGGCGTGAACGGTCGGCACCGTAGCCCCGCGGTGGTGCGTCGCCTCCTCACCGCCGTCGGCCTCGCCGCCTGGCGGCCTCGGCAGCCAGCCACTAGCGTCGGCACGCAACTTCAGTTGATCATCAGAGTGCGCGGGTCGGGGGCCCGTTCGGCGGAGGCATCATGGCCACCCTTCGTGAGCAGCTTCTCCGGCGCAAGCCCGTCGTCGAGATGGCGGCGGAGACGGGCTCGGACAGCGGTCGGAGCGAGCTGAAGCGAAGCATCGGGCTCCTGCAGCTCTCGGCCTTCGGTATCGGCGCGACGATCGGCACGGGAATCTTCTTCATCCTGTCGCAGGCGGTCCCGATGGCCGGGCCGGCGACCATCTGGTCGTTCGTGATCGCCGGTGTCGTCGCCGGGCTGACCGCTGTCTGCTACGCGGAGCTCGCCGGCGCCGTCCCCGTCTCGGGCTCGTCGTACTCGTACGCCTACGCGAC
>JBKHWX010000110.1:0-10786 GCA_046566325.1 Actinomycetes bacterium
ACCGTGTCCAGCACGGCCAGCTGGGTGTAGTCCATCCGCCCCTCCGCCAACGCGTCGAACGCCGCCGGCAGCGTCGTCTCCACCCGCCGGGCCAGCCCGACCAGTCGGGACGCCGTCTGCGGCGCCATCCGCAACAACGGCGCGATCTCGTCCGCGGTCCGCCGCAACCGGCAGACCCGGCGTCCCGCGACCCGCACCCTCGGGTCCGTCCCGTCCGGGGCGAGCGCCTGGTCCAGCCCGACCACCGCGGCCAGCCGCCCGGCCTGGCAGTAGGAGACCATCCGGTTCCACGCGGCGGTCACCTCCGCCGCCTCCCGCGCCGACAGGTCACCCCGGCCCCCCAGCTCGACCAGCCCGGCCACCAGGTCCGGCCCGGTCGGCAGGTCCACCACGTCGGCGACCAGCCGGCGCAGCCGCCGGGCAGCCCGCCCGGCGTCGTCGTCCACCGCCGTCGCCATGACCAGACCCAACCAGCCGGCACCGACAACGAACCCCCGCAGAACCCGGGCGAACCGGACACCGCCAGAACCGTAACCAAAACGTAATCAGTCGTGGTCCCGCTCGAGAAGGAACCTCTCGAGCGGTGGCTACGTGCGTGTCGGCGCGGCCCTCGCAGGGGATGAGAATGCGTCCGCCCGGCTCCCCGAGCGCGTGACCTCGTCTCGGTGCGGCCCTCCGAGCGCCCATCCACTGTCAGTGCGAACCCCCTCAGTCCACCTCCGGTGGCTCCGGCGCGTTCAGGTCGAAGCGCACCCCGAGCATGCGCACCAGGAAGCAGCTGGCTGCGGCGATGCCTGCCGCGGCGACTCCGTACATGTCGAAAGTGAAGGCGGCGGCGATGACCGTGGCTCCCAAGAGTGCCGGGATGACGTACAGCTCGCTGTGGAGCACGGCGGGCACCCTGCGGATGAGGACATCGCGCAGGGTCCCCCCACCCACGCCCGTCACGACTCCGAGGATGACCGCCTGGCCGGGACCGAGACCGAGTGTCAGCGCTTTGGTCGCCCCGGTCACCGCGAAGAGGCTGAGACCGGCTGCGTCGAGCACGGTGATCGGCATGGTGAACCGTTTCAGGCGTGGCTCGAAGACGAAGACGATCAGTCCTCCGCAGGCAGCGACGGTCAGGTACCGCCAGTCGTTGAACGTGGCCGGCGGCACGGCCCCGAGCATCACGTCTCGGATCATCCCGCCGCCTACCGCCGTGATCATGCCCAGAGTCACCACGCCCACGATGTCGAGGCGCGTGGCGCGGATCGCCGTCAACGCTCCGTTCAGCGCAAAGGCGAAGGTGCCCGTGAGGTCGAGCACCAGCAGGAGCGGCGGGTCTGCCATTCCCCACTGTCTACAGGACGACGGTCTACGGGACGACGGCCGGACGGCGCCCACGACGTGCTGCTCGGGGGCTGGTGACCGAGCAGCACGTGTCCGAGCAGCACGTCGCAGCTACCGCGTCGGCCCCAGCTACGGGCAGGCCTGCCGGGGTGCGGTCCGGTAAGCACCGCCCAGGAAACCGATGAAGTTGCTCTTGCTCATCGCCTGCCCTGACTGCCAGCCCTTGTTGAAGCACGAGTAGTTCGTCTCGTTGGTCATCTCCACGTGCAGGTGGACGCCCGTCCAGCAGCTGTTGGGCGTGTAGCTGCCGACCGTCCCCACCTGGGCGCCCCATCTGTTGATCCACTGGCCCGCCGCCACGGAGGGGTTGACGTGCGTGTAGGTGACCCAGCCGATCCGCGTCCCGCCGTCGTACATGGCGACCACGACGGCGTTTCCGCCCCGGCTCAGCGTCTGCGCGTAGCTCTCCCCGGGGCGCGGTGCGCAGGACAGACCCACCTGCTCGACCCTCGCGGTGATGGTCCGCGACGAGTCGTTGGGTGCGGCGTACACGTTCACCGGTTGCCCCGCGCCGACACCGAGGTCCGCGGCCCAGTCGCCGACGTAGGGCATGCCGTTGCTGAACGAGTGGTGCACGGTCGGCCAGCTGCAGTAGTCCGACGGGTAGACAGCACCCGGGCAGTACCCGTCCCACACCGCCCACCTGCCGTTGATCGGCGAGCCAACCCACACCGGGGTGCGGGCAGGCCCCTGCCCTGCCGCCGCCGGTCCGACGACCGTCAGCAGCGACGCGACGACAAGAGCAAGGACCGCCGCCGCCGTCCCGAGCCAGCCGCGTCTACGCCGTCCACCGCGGATGGCAGCCTCCTTCCTGACTGCGGCCCTGCCGTTCTCTGGCGCGTGCATGGCCATGCGTTCCTCCCGAAGGACGAGGCGTCCCCGACGAAACCGCCGGGGGCCCTTGGTATACCGCGGTTGCAGCCCGTCCCGGATCGGCGACGATCTATCCGCCGAGGCGACGGACAACGACACCGAGGAGGCAGGGATGGGCCGGCCCGCCGGCTACATCACGGAGGCCTACGTCGTCCCGGAGCATCGGGGCGGCCTCGGCTTGCCGCGATGATGACGCCGGCGTCCGGCCTAGCATGAGGGTGGCCGGCCCGGGGCGGACCGGCCAGACCGTCGGCGTCCAGCCGAACGCACCACGTCGTTCGTCAGGCGCCGCATACGTACCTCGACGAGAGGACAGACGATGAGCGACGCGCTTCGGATCGTCGTCGGCAGCGACGACGCCGGCCTGCAGTACAAGGACCGCCTGAAGGCCGACCTCCAGGCGGACGAGCGCGTCGCGGACGTCGTCGACGTCGGCGTCGGGTCGGACGACACCACCGCCTACCCCCACGTCGCGGTCGCAGCCGCCCGCATGGTCGCGGAGGGCAAGGCCGACCGCGCCCTTCTCGTCTGCGGCACCGGCCTCGGCGTCGCCATCAGCGCGAACAAGGTCAAGGGCATCCGTGCCGTGACCGCTCACGACAGCTACTCGGTCGAGCGCGCCGTGCTGAGCAACAACGCCCAGGTGCTCTGCTTCGGTCAGCGCGTCGTCGGGCTCGAGCTGGCCCGCAGGCTCGCCAAGGAGTGGCTCGGCTACCGCTTCGACGCGCAGTCCGCCTCGGCCGCGAAGGTCGACGCCATCAGCGGCTACGAGGCCGACGGCAGCGCGGACGACGCCAGCGTCATCGAGGAAGAGGAGTCGCTCGCCGGCTGTGGTCCGGACGAGTAGGCCCTACCGGAGGGCGACCGCCTCCCGGGAGCTACGCCGTCCGCATCGTTCGCCACGCCACCCAGCGCAGCGCCAGCAGATAACCGTCCGTCCCGAGCCCCGCGATCACGCCCGTCGCCACCGGCGACACGAAGGAGCGGGCTCGAAACTCCTCTCGCGCGTGGACGTTGCTGATGTGCACCTCCACCAGCGGGGCGGTCAGCATGGCACAGGCGTCCCGCACCGCCACCGAGGTGTGGGTCCACGCCGCCGGGTTCAGCACGACCGGTACCTCGTCGTCCGCCGCCTCGTGCAGCCACGCCAGCATCTCGTGCTCGGCGTCGGTCTGGCGCACCTCCACGTCCAGGCCCAGCTCCTCGCCGGCGTCGCTGCACGCGTCCACGAGCTGGGCGTAGGTCGTCGTCCCGTACGTGCCGGGCTCCCTGCTCCCGAGGCGGGCAAGGTTCGGACCGTTCAGGACGAGCACCTTCTGCACTGACCCTCCTCGGCCGGCCCGCTTGTTGTCGGCCCGCCGATCCTGCCACCCTGCACCGCGACCGATCTCACCGCGCGGCTCCCTCCTGCGAGCAGCGCTCCAGCGCCCAGCAGAAGGGTGTGCCATCGTGCAGCGAAAAGTGGCCGTCGTCACCGGTGCCGGCTCGGGGATCGGGCTCCAGATCGCAGATGCACTGTTGGACGCCGGCTACCACGTCGGCCTGGTGGGTCGGACCGCCGAGCGCCTGCAGCAGGCCGCCGCCGGCCGGAGCGAGGCGCTGGTCCTCCCCGGGGACGTCGCCAGTCCGGCCGACACCGAGCACATCTTCGCCGAGGCGGTCGGGACGTGGGGCCGCCTCGACCTGCTGGTCAACAACGCGGGCACGTTCGGCCCGTCCGGCCTCATCGACGAGATCTCGGACGACGACTGGCGGCGAACCGTGGACACGAACCTCACCGGGTCCTTCCTCTGCGCCCAGCAGGCCTTCCGCATCATGCGGCGCCAGCAGCCGCGCGGCGGCCGGATCATCAACAACGGCTCGATCTCCGCGCACGCGCCGAGGCCTGGGAGCGTCGCCTATACCGCCACCAAGCACGCCATCACCGGCCTCACGAAGTCCTTGGCCCTCGACGGACGCGCCTACGACATCGCCTGCGGACAGATCGACATCGGGAACGCATTGACAGACATGACCAGCGGGATATCGCAGGGGGCGCGCCAGGCCGACGGGCGCGTCGTCCCTGAGGCCACGTTCGACGCGAGGCATGTCGCCGAGGCCGTCGTCCACCTCGCCAGCCTGCCCCTCGACGTGAACGTGCCGTTCATGACGATCATGGCCACCGGGATGCCCTACATCGGCCGCGGGTAGACGCGATCACCAAGATCAGAGGACGTCGAGCAGCGCCTCGGGCTCCACGTCCTCTTTGCGCTGGAAGGCCGCAGCACCGCACTCGTCCAGCCCGGGCGGCAGGTCCGCCGGCCGGTGCGTCGACATCAGGACGACGACGGTCCCCGGCAGCGCCTCCTTGATGCGCCGGGTGGCCTCGACCCCGTCGATGCCGGGGAGGCGGACGTCCATGAGCACCAGCCGTGGCTGCAGGGCCAGAGCGGTCTGCACGGCCTCCTCCCCGGTGCCGGCCTCGGCGACCACCGCGAACCGGCCGCCGGACTCGAGCATCAGCCGGGCCGCGGCCCGGAACGCCGCGTGGTCGTCGACCAGCAGCACCGGCACCGGTGGTGCGGCCGTCTCGGCGCTCAACGGGCGCCGCCGACAGGTACAGCAGGACGGCGCGGACGCGCGGGTGCGCGTCGTCGCTCGCGGACACGTCCAGCTTCGAGAAGATCGAGTTGATGTGCTTCTCCACGGCCTTCTGCGTGATGAACAAAGAGGCCGCGATGGCCGCGTTGCTGCGCCCCTGCGCCATCTCCCCGAGCACCTCGCGCTCCCGGGGGCTCAGCCTGGCCAGCTCCTGGTCGCCCCGGGCGCGCCCGCGGACCAGCGCCTCCACCACCTTGGGGTCGATGACCGACCCGCCCTCGGCGACCGTGCGCACGGCTGCAAGCAGGTCGTCCACCTCGGCCACGCGTTCCTTCAGCAGGTAGCCTCTGCCCTCGGTGCCCTGGTCGAGAAGAGCCCGGACGTAACCCGGGTCGACGTACTGGCTCAGCAGGACCACCCCCGTGCTGGGGTGGTTCGCCCGGCAGTACTGGGCCGCCCTGATTCCCTCGTCCGTGCGGGTCGGCGGCATCCGGATGTCGGTGAGGACGACGTCCGGCGACGTGGCGTCCACAGCCGCGAGAAGCGAGTCGAGGTCCCTGCACACCTCCAGCAGCTGCAGGCCGTCCTCGGCGGCGATGAGGTGCCGGATGCCTTCTCGCAGAAGGGCGTTGTCCTCTGCCAGGACGACTGTGGTGGTCACTCCTCGTCCGTTCCGGGTCGCGGCGGGATCTGGATGAGAACCTCCTGACGGCAGTCGCCGTCCAGCTGGCGCTGCTCGCCGTCGGCTGCCTCCACACGGTCTCGCACGAGCCGCACCGTCGCGGGGTCGGGTGGGACGGGCGACGTCACAAGGATCTGCAGGCATCCCTGCGAGCACGAGAGACGGAGATCGCCTCCGGTGCCGTCGAGCAGGGCGACGCTGCAGAAGTAGGCCGTCGCGGCGAGCTCCGGAGAGAAGTCGGCAGCCTGCTGTTCGACCTCCTCGTCGACGACGACCCCTGCGTCCGGGTGCTCCTCCAGATGCATCTGCAGGGCGGCGACCAGCCCGCGTTCGGCGAGCACCGGCGGGAACACGCCGACCGCCAGCGCGCGAAGAGAGTCGAGAGCCTGCTGGACGTCGTCCCGCGCCGTCTCGAGCCCCGCGGCCTCGCCGTGCTCGGCGGCGGAGAGCGCCCTCGACGCCTCGTCCAGCCGAGCCTGGACGCGGTGAGCGACCGCCTGCCCGAAGCGCGCCTGCTGCTCGGCGGCGGCGTCGAGCAGCCGCTGCCGGGAGTGCCACAGCTGGTCCGCGAGCCGGCGCTCGGAGGTGATCTGCCGCCGGAGCTCGTACGTCAGCCGGACGTTGGCGAGTGCGACCCCGGCCGGGCCCGCCAGCCGGTCGAGGATGGCCCGGTCGGTCGGGGAGAGGTCCTCCTTGCCGACGTCCACGCCCAGCCGACCGACGTCCCGCCCGTCGTGGCGAAGGGCCAGTGAGACGGGGGAGGTGAGCGCCGCCACGTCGGGAGGCCAGGTCTGCCTCCACTCGCTGCCGTCGTCAAGCCACAGCCGCGCCTCCCCGCGCGGTGCGTGGAGCGCCGTCGCACCAGCCCGCGCGAGCTGCGGCAGCACGTCGTCCACGGCGATCGCGTCGGTCACCTCGCGCACGAACCGGCTCATCACCGCGTAGGGGTCGCCGTCGCTGCCGTACGCCGCCCGCTCCGCCACCCGCTCGACCAGCGGCCGCGCGGCCGGCACGAGCAAGGCGACCAGCACAGTCGCGAGCAGCCACGCCCCCGCGCCCGGAACGCGGTGCAGCGCGTAGGTCGAGATCTCCCGGACGGCGACGAAGACCACGGACACGCACGCGGCGAGGCCCGCGGCGAACACGGCCCGCTGGACGGCGACGGCCGGGAGGTGACGGGTCATCGCGTCGTCACCAGTGCCGGATCCTCCTGGAGGGCGGCTGCCCGCAGCGGTGTCGTGAGCGGCAGGCGGCACTCGACGCGGGTACCGGAGCCGGGGCGGGACGTGATGGAGGCCGTTCCCCCGAGCGGCGCGACACGGTCCATCAGGTTCGTGAGGCCCCGTCCGACGTCGACCTGCCCGCGCTCGAAGCCGCGGCCGTCGTCGGCGACCGTGAGCGCGAGGACCGGGCCGTCCAGGCGGCCGTCGACCGTGATCCTCGTGGCGCGGGCGTGCTTGGCCGCGTTCTGGACCGCCTCCCGGCAGCAGAAGAACGCCGCGGCCTCCACAGCGGGGGAGAGGCGGCCGACGTCGCAGGTCACCTCGACGGCGAGGCCCGTTCGTCGGTCCAGGGTCGCGGCATCCTCCAGGGCCGCCGCGAGCCCCTGCTCGGCCAGCACCGGCGGGAGGCGGCCGGCCGACAGCTCACGGAGGGTCCCGCCGGCCTGGTCCAGCAGCTGCTGGAGCGCGGCGACGTGCTCCTGGGGGACGGCGCGGCCCGCCGCCGCGGCGCGCCTCAGCGCGCCCGCCTGGACGAGGAACGCGACGAGCTCCTGCTGGGCTCCGTCGTGGATGTCGCGCTCCAGGCGGCGCCGCTCGGCGTCCTGGGCGGTGACGACCTGCCGTCGCGAGGTCCTCAGCTCCCGTTCCAGCGCGCGGACGGCGGCGAGCTCGTCGGCGAGGTCGCTCGCCAGCCGTGCGTTGGCGACGAGGAGGCCGGCGTGCCGGGCCAGCTCGGTCACGAGCTGCACCTCGCGGTCGGGCAGCGGGACGCCGTGCGGGGTGGACACGGCCAGGACGGCGACGAGCTGCCCCTCGTGCAGGACGGGGTAGCAGGCGCGCTGCGGGAGGGTCTCGCGGCACGCCTCGAGGGTCGGGGAGGACAGGGGGCGGCGCCGGCTGTCGTCGTCCTCGAACGGCGGCTTGCGGGCCGCGAGGAGGAGCCGGTCCGGCAGCACGAGCCAGAGCCCCGCCGAGGAGGCACGGGTCCCGCTGACGACGACGTCGACGAGGTCCTGGAGCTCGTCCCTGGACGTGCTGCGCGTCAGCCGGTCGGCGAGCGTTGCCAGCGCCTGCCGAGGGGTGAGGTCCTGCCCGAACACGACCCGGTTCGCCAAGCGTCGGGACGCCCGCCGGACGGGTTCGACCGCCAGCGCCACCACCGCCATGGCGATGACCGCGGCCCAGCCCTGGTCCCGGAACAGCCAGCCGGTCGTCGCCAGGGCGGCGACGTAGACAGCGCCCACGAAGCCCGCGATCAGCGTGAACCGCAGCGTGTGGCTGAGGGCGAGGTCGAGGTCCCAGAGGCGGTAGCGCAGGACGGCGACGACCAGGGCGACTGGGACGAGGGCGAACACCGCCGGGAAGACGGTCTCGACGATGGCGCCCGCCGTCGCCATGCCGGTGGTCATCCCGGTCATGCCCGGCGTCGTGCCGGAGCTCACGGAGCCCGCTCTGGCGAGCAGCTGGGCGCCGACCCACACCAGCGAGACCGCGAACGCGGGCAGCAGCGCGAGGCGCAGCAGGCGGGACTGCTGCCGTGCGGCGGGTGGGATGCGGGGGGAGCGCAGCCGAGCGGACTGCGCCGTGATCCCCACGATCGGGACCAGCACCCCGAAGAACGCCACGAAGAACGGCGGGTGCGCGATGAAGCTGCTGCGCCAGCACACGAACGCGATCAGGAGGCTGGCGGCCGCGGCGACCGCGGCGAACGGCCAGACGCGGCGGCCCCGAAGACCGGGCGGGACGCCGTCCGGGAACAACAGGACGGCCCAGACGTAGGCGAGCCCCGACGCGATGTGGAACGAGAAGTGCACCGCCGTGACGAGCGGGACGTGCCCCAGGATGTGGAAGACCGCGTGGCTCGCCGCGTTGAACGTGCCCGCCGTGCCGATGAACGCGACCGCGATCAGCTGCGGGACGAGCTGATGGCGGCAGCGCACCGCGAGCAGCACCCCGAGGGCCAGGTTGAGCGCGCTGAACAGGTACTGGCTCGCGACCCACAGCCCCTCGGGCAGGGACGGCAGGTGGGACAGCACGGCGGCGGCGGGACCCGAGAGCGGACCCGAGCCGGCGGCCAGCTGTTCGGCGAGGTCCTGTGCCGGTCCGACGCTCGCCACCAGCGGCGGGAGGAGCCCCAGCGCCAGCCACAGCAGCAGCCCCGCGAGGTAGAGCGCGAAGGCGACGTCGTAGACCCTACGGGCCACCCGGACGACGCGGGCGCGTTCACCGGCTGTCACGGCTGAAAGTCTGCGCCCCGGGGAGGTGCCGGCGCCAGGTTTGGGGGAGTACGGGCGAAGCGCTGCCCGCTCCCGCCCGGCTACGCCCGCTGGGGCTGGGCCGCGATCCCCGGCATGCCCCGGCCGCGCAGCGAGCAGCCGACGGTCTCGGTCACGAACACGAGGGCGACCATGCCGATGAGGCAGGAGCCCATCATGTAGTAGGCAGGGATGAGGGTGTCGCCGGTGCGCCCGATCAGCCATTCGTTGACCACGGGCGCTGTGCCCCCGAACAGCGACGTGCTCACGTTGTACGCGATCGCGAACCCGGCGTACCGCACATGCGTCGGGAACATGGCCGGGAACGTCGCGGAGATGGTGGCGAGCTGAGCGACGTAGAGCAGGCCGAGCACGGCGAAGCCGACGACCGCTCCGCCCACCCCCAGGGCCATCAGCTTGTACATCGGGATCGCGAGCACGAACAGGCCTACCAGCGACACCCACCACATCGGCTTGCGCCCGACGCGGTCGGAGAGCCGGCCGGCGAACGGGATCACCACCATCATCGCGAGCATCCCGATGATGGGGACGATGAGCGCGGCGTTCTCGCTGAGGTGGATCGTCGTTGCCAGGTACGTGGGCATGTAGCTGAGCAGGGTGTAGTTGACGACGTTCAGCGCTATCACCAGACCGCCGAGGAGCAGCATCGGCTTCCAGTACCGCACGAAGAGGTCGCGGAACTCCGTGCCCGTGGCGTGCTCGGTCTTCCCGCTCTCCTCCAGCTCCTGGAAGACCGGCGTGTCCTCGAGCTTCGTCCGCAGGTAGAGCCCGATGGCGCCGAGCGGCCCTGCCACGAGGAACGGGATGCGCCAGCCCCACGCATGCATCGTCTGTTCACCGAGACCGAGCGAGAAGCCCAGCATGAGCAGTGCCCCGAACGAGAAGCCGCTCAGCGTGCCGAACTCCAGGAAGCTGCCGTAGAAGCCCCGCTTGCGGTCCGGGGAGTACTCGGCCATGAACGTGGCGGCGCCGCCGTACTCGCCGCCCGTCGAGAAGCCCTGGATCATCCGGAGCAGGATCAGCAGCGCGGGGGCCCACAGGCCCACGGCACCGTAGGTCGGCAGCAGGCCGACGCAGAACGTCGCGCCGGCCATCAGCATGATGGTCAGCGCGAGGATCGTCTTTCGTCCCAGACGGTCGCCGAGAGGTCCCCAGACGAACCCGCCGAGGGGCCGGACCAGGAACGAGATCGCGAACGTGAGCAGCGCGAACAGCGTCTGGTTCTGGGTGTCTCCGGGGAAGAACGCGGTTGAGATGTAGATGACGCCGTACGCGTAGATGCCGTAGTCGAACCACTCGGTGGCGTTGCCCATCGCCGAGGCGAGGATGGCGCGCCGGACGACGTCCGGCGGCGCGTAGCGGACCGGCTGCGGCTCACTCGTCGGTTGGGAGCTCATGACCTCTCCTTGCGGCGGGCTGTTCTGCGGGCGGGCTTCGTGCTGTGTCAGGCCCTCGTGCGGTGGTGGCCTACGAGGGTCTGACCGGGAGGTGTCTCAGCCGGGGACGGCTGCAACGGCGTCCTCCCAGATCGCCGCGGCCTCCTTGACCTGCCCCGAGTCGACCACGAGCGCCGGGATGAACCGGACGACCTGGCCCCACGCCCCGCATGTCAGGAGCAGCAGCCCCCGGCGCGCCGCCTCCTGCTGGGCGGCCGTCGCGGTCGCGCCGTCGGGCTTTCCGTCGGCGTCGCGGAACTCGTTGCCCAGCATCAGACCGAGCCCGCGGACGTCGGTGAACTGCCTGTGCCTCGACGCGACGTC
>JBKHWX010000111.1:0-15894 GCA_046566325.1 Actinomycetes bacterium
CAGCCGCCGGGCTTCTGGGCGATGCCACGCACGTGCAGGTACGTGCCCTGCAGCCCGTTCGCCACGATCAGGGCGGACGCGACGGGCAGCAGCGTCTTCGCCATCCGCCGGCTGGCGACCCCCGCGACGCCGGCCACGGCGCCCACGGGTCCGAGGGCCACCGGCGCCCACATCCACCGGTTGCCGAAGCTGGCGCGGTCGTGCTCCAGGTAGATCTCGGCCGCCGTCACGAGAGCGCCGGCCGCGGTCAACGCCGAGAGGCTCCGCTCGAACCGCCCCGTCTCGATGTCCGACACGAAACGGTCGATGCCGTGCACAGCTGCTGGTTCGGTGCCTGCTCGCCGGAACAGCCTCGGTCCCATCCCACCTCCAGGCGCTCGACCCTCCTTCTCAGTGACGCACGGCTTCGGAGGCTCCGCAACAAGGGCGCCGTCGACCTTGGCTCCCCCCCGCCCGCCAACCCCATGCCAGGTTCGCCACCCCCATGCCGGGTTCGCTGACCAGGTGGTTGTGGAAACCCGGCATTTCGGGCGCCGCAGCAACCACTTCGTCAGCGAACGTGCCGGGGGTGGCGGGGGGCGGGGCTGGCGGGGGCGGGGGGACCGGGTGTCGGCGGCCGCAGATGTTGCGGGGGGACGACCGTCACCCGATTCTGAACAGATGCCGTCTCCCGCCCTGCCCTCCGGCACGCAGTTCGAGCTGACGCGCGGCGACCAGCGAGCGGTCGTCGTCGAGGTCGGCGGCGGCGTCCGTCGCTACGAGGTGGGCGACCGGGAGGTGCTGCACCCCTACGACCGCGACGCCATGTGCGACGGGGCGCACGGCGCTCCGCTCATCCCGTGGCCCAACCGCCTCGCCGACGGCCGGTACTCCTTCGACGGGAACGACTACCAGGTCGCCCTGACCGAGCCGGAGAAGCACAACGCCATCCACGGGTTCCTGCGGTGGCGGTCGTGGCAGGCGTCGGAGCAGTCCGGCGACCAGGTCGTGATGACCACGACCCTGTACCCCCTCACCGGATACCTGTTCGCGCTGCACGTCGACATCGAGTACGCCCTCTCCGACGCCGGCCTGACCGTGCGGACGACGACCACCAACGTCGGCGACGCCGCCGCGCCCTACGCGTGCGGCCAGCACCCGTACCTCTCGCCGGGCAGCGGCATCCTCGACCCGTGCACTCTGCGGCTGGACGCAGCCACTCGGATCGACACCGACGACGAGCGCCAGCTGCCCACCGGCACGGAGCCGGTCGAGGGGACCGCGTACGACTTCCGCAAGCCTCGCGAGATCGGTGACCTCGCCATCGACTACGCCTTTAAGGACCTGACGCGGGACGGCGACGGCCGGGCGTGGGCGCGGCTGACCGGCACGGACGGTCGGACCTGCGGGCTCTGGGTCGACGAGTCGTACCCGTACCTCGAGATCTACACAGCGGACACCCTGTCGGAGCAGCGCCGCCGGACCGGCCTCGGCTGCGAGCCGATGACCGGGCCGCCGAACGCCCTCGGGAGCGGCACGGACGTCGTCCGCCTCGACCCCGGCCAGACGCACGTGACGACGTGGGGGGCCTGCCTGCTCTGACGGCGGCTCGGAGAGCGAGCGCAGCGCGCGCCCTCAGCCCAGCAGGACCCCCAGCCCAGCAGGGCCCCTCAGCCCAGCAGCGTCAGGCGCAGCGTCTCGAGGCCCAGCGAGCCGACGTCCAGCGCGCGGCGATGGAACGTCTTGAGGTCGAAGGCCTTGCCCTCACGCTGCTCGACGGCGGCGCGGATCTGCAGCCACAACCGCTCGCCGACCTTGTAGGACGGCGCCTGGCCCGGCCAGCCGAGGTACCGCAGGTGCTCGAACCGCAGGAACTCCTCCTGCTGCCGGGTATGCGCGGTCATCCACCGCCAGAGCTTGTCCGCGTCCCAGGTGCCTCCGCCCAGCTCGGCGGGCGCCTCGAAGCCGCAGTGCGTGCCGATGTCGCCGACCACCCGCATCGCCCGGAACGCCGACCCGTCGAGCATGCCGAGACGGTCCGCGGGGTTGTCGAGGAATCCGAGGTCGGCCATCAGCCGCTCCGCGTAGAGGGCCCAGCCCTCGCCGTGCCCGGAGACCCAGCACATCATTCGGCGCCAGCGGTTCAGCAGCTCGGACCGGTACATCGTCTGGCCGATCTGCAGGTGGTGGCCGGGGACGCCCTCGTGGTAGACGGTCGTCGTCTCTCGCCAGGTGCCGAACCTGGTGACGCCGTCCGGCACGGCCCACCACATGCTCCCTGGCCGGCTGAAGTCCTCGGACGGACCGGTGTAGTAGATCCCGCCCGTGTTCGTCGGTGCGATCTTGCAGTCGATCCTGCGGACCTGCTCGGGGATGTCGAACTCGGAGTCGGTCAGGGTGGCGACCGCGTTGTCGGCGACCTCCTGCATCCAGTCCCGGAACGCCTCCTTGCCCTCGATGTTCACCCCAGGGTTGGCGTCGAGCGCGGCGACGGCGTCCTCGATCGACCCGCCCGGGACGACGAAGTTCGCCACCTCCCGCATCTCGTTCTCGATTCGGGCCAGCTCCTCGATGCCCCAGGCGTAGGTCTCCTCGAGGTCGACCGTCGCGCCGAGGAAGTACCGCGACCAGAGCTGGTAGACGTCCCGACCCGCGGCGTCCTCGGCCCGGGCCGACGGCGCGATCTCGTCGCGGAGGAACGAACCGAGCCGCGCGTACGCCGTCGACGCTGCGGCGGCTCCGGCCTGCAGGTCGCTCACCAGCGCCGCCGACGGCTCGCCGCCGTGGGGCCTCGCGCCGGTTGCGAGGTTGGCGAAGAAGCCCGACCCCGGCGACGACAGCTGCTCGACCTGCGCGACGACCGCCTCGACCTGCCGCCGCGCAGGCGGGTGGCCGTCGGCCACGGCCTTGCGCAGCCCCGCCTCGTAGCTCTCGACCGACGTGCCGAGAAGGCTCATCCTCCGGGCGATCCGGGCCCAGTCCTCGGGGGTGGACGTCGGCATCAGGTCGAACACGTCGCGCATCGTCTGCGCCTGGCTCGCGATGACGTTCACCGGGCCGTACGACAGGCCAGCGTCGTGGATCTCGAGCTCGACCCCCACCCGCTCGCGGAGCGCGGCGACGGTGACCTCGTCGACGTCGTCCGCCGGGGTCTCGGCCTCGACGTCGGCGAGCAGGCGTCTCGCGAGCGCTGCTCTCGCGTCCACGGCCTCCGGGGAGAAGTCCGTGACCTCGTCGTCGTGCCCCGCGACGCCGAGGACCGTCGCCGTGAAGGGGTCGAGGGCGCAGTACGCGTCCACGTAGGAGTCGGCGATGGCGTCGATCGCGCTCTTGGCGCGGGAGGGCTGCGAGGTCGTCACGGCCGAACCCTACCGACGATCTACGGGGAGTCCGTGGCTGTCTTGAGGGGCCTGAGGCCGCCACAAACCCGCGGAGAACGTCAGGAGGCCAGAGAACGTCAGGAGGGAAGGCCGGATGCTCGCCAGGCGCGGGGGCTGGGGGAGAGCGGCGCGCGGACGGCGCGGGCCCGGTCGTTCCAGATGCTCTCGGGTGCGTGTGGTCCGGGAGGGCTCGGGGACGACGAGGCCGCGGCCGCGAGCACCGCCACCAGCGCCGCGAGCTCCTCGGGCGTGGGCGACCCGCGGACGACGCGCAGGACAGGTCGCTCGGATGGATCTCGTTCGGCTGCGGCTCGCTCGGCTGCCTGCTGCTCGTCGGTCACCCTTCGTCCATCCCGTTCCCCGCGCCGTCGATGTCGTCGCCGATCTCGTCCTCGCCGCGAGCCACGAAGTACTCCGTCACGACGTAGCCCTCGCGCTCGAGCTTGTCGACGAGGGCGCTCGCGGCGTCGTCCACGATCCCGAGGACGCGGTCGAGCGCCTCGGGCGGGGCGGGCGACTCGACGCCGACGACCAGCCCGACGCTGAACTCGTCCGCGGTCAGGAGCGCCGCGCCGTCCGTGTCGTCCTCGTCCGCCGAGAGGTCGTCGTCGGTGTCGTCGCGCTCCCACATCGGCTGGAGGGTCGGCACGAAGCCGACCTCGCTGTCGATGTCGTCCTCGAACCGGCCGAGTGCGAGGCCGAGCGCGACCGTAGCCTCCTCGACCCGGGGGTCGAGGTCGGCCTGCTCGGGGTCGAACTCCGCGCGCACGCCCCTCGCGACTGCGACGTAGCGGCGCAGGGCGTCGACGACCTCCTCGAGGCTGGTGTCGAGATCGCTGCTCACAGGGGGATGTTCCCGTGCTTCTTCGGCGGGAGCGTGTGCCGCTTGGTGCGCAGGAGGCGGAGCGCCTTCGTGATCTCCCGTCGCGTGGCGGAGGGTGCGATGACGGCGTCCACGTACCCGCGCTCGGCTGCGATGTACGGGTTCGCCAGCGTCGTCTCGTACTCGTCGACGAGCCTCGCGCGCACAGCCTCGACGTCCTCGCCGTGCTGGCCGGCCCGCGCGAGCTTGTTGCGGTAGAGGATGTTGACGGCCCCCTGTGCGCCCATCACGGCGATCTGGGCGGTCGGCCAGGCGAGGTTGACGTCGGCGCCGAGGTGCTTCGACCCCATGACGTCGTAGGCGCCGCCGTAGGCCTTCCGGCAGATCACGGTCACGAGCGGCACGGTGGCCTCCGCGTACGCGTAGATGAGCTTCGCGCCTCGCCGGATGATCCCGCCGTACTCCTGGTCGATGCCGGGAAGGAAGCCGGGCACGTCGACGAACGTCACCACCGGGACGTTGAAGGAGTCGCAGGTTCGCACGAACCTCGCCGCCTTCTCGGACGCGTTGATGTCGAGCGTGCCCGCAAGATGAAGGGGCTGGTTCGCGACGACACCCACGGGCTGGCCCTCGACCCGGCCGAAGCCGGTAACGATGTTCGGCGCGAACAATGCCTGCGTCTCGCAGAACTCGCCGTCGTCCAGCACCGTCGTGATGACCGTGTGCATGTCGTAGGGCGTGTTCGCGCTGTCCGGGACGAGGGTGTCGAGGGCGGTGTCGGCGTCAGTCAGCTCAAGGGCGGTCTCCGGGTCCGCTGTCGGCTCCGCGACGGGCGGGTCGGTCAGGTTGTTGCCCGGCAGGTACGACAGCAGCTCCTTGACGTAGGCGATCGCGTCGTCCTCGTCCGCGGCGAGGTAGTGAGCGTTGCCGGACGTCGTGTTGTGCGTCCGCGCCCCGCCCAGCTGCTCCATGTCGACGTCCTCGCCCGTGACTGTCTTGATGACGTCGGGACCGGTGATGAACATGTGGCTCGTCCGGTCGACCATCACGGTGAAGTCGGTGATGGCGGGGGAGTAGACGGCGCCCCCTGCGCACGGGCCCATGATCAGCGAGATCTGGGGGACGACGCCCGACGCCACCACGTTGCGCGCGAAGATCTCGCCGTAGAGGCCGAGGGAGACGACCCCCTCCTGGATGCGGGCGCCACCGGAGTCGTTGATCCCGACCACGGGGCAGCCGGTCCGCAGGGCGAGGTCCATGACCTTCACGATCTTCTCCCCGAACACCTCACCGAGGGACCCGCCGAACACGGTGAAGTCCTGGGCGAACACGCAGACAGGCCGCCCGTCGACCGTCCCGTACCCCGTCACCACACCGTCCCCGTAGGGCCGGTTGGTGGCCAGCCCGAAGTTCGTCGACCGGTGCCGCGCGAGCTCGTCCAGCTCCGTGAACGAGCCGGGGTCCAGGAGCGCCTCGACCCGCTCGCGCGCCGTCTTCTTGCCCTTCGCGTGCTGCGTGGCGACCGCTCTCGACGACCCCGCGTGCGCGGCCTCGGCGCGGCGCCGCTCCAGCTCGGCGAGGCGCCCGGCCGTCGTCCGGAGGTCGATCTCCGGCGGCTCGCTCTCGGGCCGATCGCTCTCCGGCGCCAGGTCGGCGGGCCCTGCTGTGCCGGTCGAAGCTGCTCCGCCCGCTGTGCTCACGAGTTCGGCTCCCTCACAGTGGGACTCGACATGTGCGGATCCTCCCGGCCCGCTCGACGCGGACGTGCCGACGGCAGTGCCTGCTGACCGGGCAGCGTAGCCGTCTGCGCGTGGAGCACGGATCGGAGCGTCCGGGGGGCCACCTACTCTGGCAGCGTGGCGCCGGCGGAAGGCAGCAGGTGGGGGGACCTCCAGCGACCCCCGCTGAGGCACACACCCCTGCGTCGCGCGCTGGTGGCCCCCGCCGGGCAGTTCGCGGCCCTCGACCTCCTCGACGCCTGCCCGTCCACGAACACGGAGCTGGCCGCACGGGCCGCCGCCGGCGGGGTGGCGGACCTGTCCGTCCTGACCACCGACGACCAGACCGCCGGCCGGGGCCGCCTCGACCGCACGTGGACGACGCCACCTCGCTCCGCGCTCGCCACCTCCGTCCTGCTCCGTCCCGGACCGGACGTGCCGGTACTGAAGTGGTCGTGGCTCCCGCTCCTCGCGGGCGTCGCGATCGTCGAGGCGTTGCGCGCGGTCGCGGGCCTGCCGGCGGTGCTGAAGTGGCCGAACGACGTCCTGGTGCCGGACGGTCCGGACGCGGCGTCCGCACCTCCTGGGAAGGTGTGCGGAGTGCTCTCGCAGGTCGTCTGGACCCCCGAGGGCGAGGCAGTCGTGCTCGGCTTCGGGCTGAACGTGTCGCAGACGCGCGCCGAGCTTGCGGTGCCGGCCGCGACGTCGCTGCTGCTCGCGGGCTCGGCCACCACCGACCGCGACACCCTGCTCCGGGCGTGCCTGCGGGCTCTCGCCGGCTGGTACCTCCGTTGGACGGCTGCCGCGGGGGACGCCGTCCGCTGTGGTCTCGCCGCCGCCGCCCGGGACGTGTGCTGCAGCATCGGGCAGCGGGTCCGCGTCGAGCTGCCAGCCGGCGCAGAGCCGCTCAGCGGCGTCGCCGAGGGCCTGGACGACGACGGCCGGCTGCTCGTGCGGGTCGACCCCGACGTGGCTGCGGCGCACTCGGCCCGGACGGTGCCGGTCGCCGCCGGTGACGTCGTCCACCTGCGCCCTTCCGAACCTGCGCGAGAGCCCCTCGAGGACGACCGGTGACCAGCGAGCCCGGGCCGGCGCCGCCGCCGGAGTGGAAGCCGGTCGACACCCGACGGCGCCGGTCCGAGACCCACCAGCTGCGCAGCCGCGAGGTGTCGCGCGAGGCGGGCGTGTCCCTGCTGTCCGCCCGCAAGTTCTGGCGTGCGCTCGGCTTTCCCAACGTGCCGGAGACCGCGGAGGCGTTCAGCGAGGCGGACGTGCATGCCCTGCACGAGATCTCCGGGCTCGTCCGCGAGGGTCTGGTCGACGAGGCCACGGCGCTCGGTCTGACGCGGGCGGTCGGCCGCTCCGTGGACCGGCTCGCGTCGTGGCAGCTGCAGCTGATCGCGGAGGTGATCGCGGAACATCACGAGTGCGGGGAGGAGGAGCCCAAGCAGGGCCAGCAGATGGACGTCGCCGAACCGGGCGCCGGGAATGCCGGGGCGGAGCGCGACCCAGGCCTCGCTCAGGGCCTCGAGGTGGCGGACGCCCTGAAGCTGCTGGCGGACCGGCTCGAACCGCTCGTCGTGTACGCGTGGCGGCGGCACCTGGCGGCGCACGTGCAGCGCTACGTCGTCGAGCACGCCCCGGACCCGACCCAGACGGTTCCCCGCTCCGTGGGCTTCGCGGACCTCGTGTCGTTCACGCGCATGGTCCGCCGGCTCACGGAGCGGGAGCTCGCGCAGCTGGTGCAGCGGTTCGAGGCCACGGCGTCCGACATCGTGGCGTCGCACGGCGGGCGGGTCGTCAAGACGGTCGGCGACGAGGTGCTGTTCGTGGCCGAGCGCGTCTCGTCGGCTGCCGGGATCGCTCTCGACGTGGCGGCCGAGATGTCCGAGGACGAGATGCTGCCGGAGGTGCGTGTCGGGGTGGCGACGGGGCCGGTGCTGGCCCGGCTCGGTGACGTCTACGGCACCACGGTCAACCGTGCCAGCCGGCTGACGGCGATCGCGAGCCCGGGGACGGTCCTGGTGGACGACGCCACGGCGGCAGTCGTCAACGAGCTCTCGGGCTTCGCGGTGCGGCCGCTGCCGGCGAGGTCGCTGCGGGGGATCGGCGAGGTGTCGCCCTGGCTGCTCTCCCGGCGGGCGGCGCGCAGGACCGAGAGGGACGCTTGGGCGGCGTCCGAGGCCGAGCCGGGCGGCTAGCCTGCACTCCCATGACTACGACCTCCGGCAGCGGCTCCAGCAGCAGCTCCGCACCGTTCGTCCGCGTCGAGTCGCATGCGTCCGGCGTGGCCGAGCTCGTCCTCGACCGACCGCAGGCGATGAATGCCGTGTCCACGCAGGTAGCGGCCGAGCTCGCGGACCACACCGCTCGGCTCGCGGCGGACCGCACCGTCCGTGTGGTGGTCGTGACGTCGACGTCCGAGCGGGCGTTCTGTGTCGGCGCGGACCTGAAGGAGCGCAACAGCCTGTCGGACGAGGGGCTTCGCCAGCACCGCGAGGTCTCCCGGGGTGCGTACGGAGGCGTCCTGCACCTGCCGGTCCCCACCATCGCGGCGGTCAACGGCTTCGCCCTCGGCGGAGGGTGCGAGATCGCCCTCTCGTGCGACCTGGTCGTCGCCGAGCGCCAGGCCGTGCTGGGCCTTCCGGAGGTCTCGGTAGGTGTGATCCCCGGCGGCGGTGGCACCCAGCTGCTGACCCGCAGGCTGGGGTGGTCCCGGGCGGCCGACCTGATCTTCACGGCACGGCGCGTGGACGCCGACGAGGCGTACCGGCTCGGTCTGGTCGACCGGGTCGTCGAGCAGGGACGGGCTCGGGAGAGCGCGCTCGAGCTCGCTGCGACCATCGCCTCGAACTCGCCCGTCGGCGTCCGCAATGCCAAGCGGGCGATGCGGCGCGGCATGGACGTCGACCTGGCCGCCGGCCTCGACATCGAGGACGGCGCGTGGCGGGCTACGGCCTTCTCCCAGGACCGGGCGGAGGGCGTCCGCGCGTTCGTCGAGAAGCGCCGTCCCGAGTGGCCCGGTCTGTGACGGGCGGGGTCAGGACAGCTTGGACCAGCCGCTCCAGCCGGAGCCGCTCGAGGTCCGCTCCCACAGCTGGCCGTCACCGCCGCGGCCGATCAGGCTGACCTTGCCGCTGCCTCGGGTCGTCGCCTTCGGGGCCGCATAGACGCTGCCACCGAGGGACGACCAGGCGGTCCAGGACCTGCCGTCCCAGGTGCGCGACCAGACGGCGTCGTCCGTGCCCCGCGCGAAGACCTGCACCGTGCCCTGCTTGGCTGCGACGGCGCCCGGCGAGGACACGAGACGCCCACCCAGCTGCTCCCAGGCGCCCCACGCGAGGGACTGCGAGGCGCGGTGCCAGATCTGGCCGTCGATGCCGGTGGCGAACACGTCGAGGCGGCCCGGCGCCCACGACGTCACCTCGGGCGCGCCGACGGAGGAAAGACCGAGGCTGTACCAGCCGCTCCACTGGCCACCGGAGAAGTAGCGCGACCAGACGCCGCCGTCGGTGCCCCGGGCGAACACGTCGATCCGCCCGTCGCCCCACGATGCGGCCGCGGGCGCGGAGGTCAGCTTGCCGCCGAGGCTCTGCCAGCCCGACCCGGTCCGCTGCCACAGCGCACCGTCGGTGCCGGTCACGAACACGTCGAGGCTGTCGGCTCCCCACGACGTCAGGGCGGGGTCGTAGGTCGTGCCACCACCGAGACTGGTCCAGCCGCCCCAGCGGCCGTCGGTCTGAGTGCGAACCTGGACGGAACCGTTGTCCGAGCTCTGCGCGACGTCGAGCCGGCCGTTGTCGCGGCCTTCTGCGGCAAGACCCTTCATCTGCTTCGGCGTCGGCACCGGAGCGGGGGCGACGGTTGTGAGGGGCTGGCCGTCGGCGAAGATCACGGTCACCCAGAGGCGGCCACGACCGTCTCGAGCGGCGCCGACACCGGCGCGCGTGTAGCTGCCGACGATGTTCGCCCGGTGACCCGGGGAGCTGACGAAGGCGTTCTGGATGCTCGGGATCGTGCTGCCGGTGCCGACGTTCTCGGCCAGACGGTTCCAGGGCCGGGAGGCGCGGTCGACCTGGGCGCCGGCGCTCGGGTTGTGGGCGAGCACGCCTGTCGCGGCCATGTGCTCGCTCCAGGCCCTCGCCACGGACGACATCCCGCTGTCGATGGCGAGCCGGCCGAGCCCCTGGCTCCCCCGGTAGCCGTTGGTCGCGTTCGCGAGCTCCTGCTCCTCACCGGGCGCCGGTGCGGCGGAGGCCGACGATGCCCCGGCTACGAGAGCCGCGACGAGCAGCAGCAGCGAGATGAAGGCGGCAATTACAGAACGGAGTGCCCCGATTACAGTTCGTGCCATAGGGGTACGATCGGCACGTCTCTCGGGACACCTGAGCGCCGATTTCAGGCGCCACGCGAAGGAGGATCACGATGAGCGGCTTCCCGGCGCGGGTGAGCCTGCGTGAGGTAGGGCCTCGCGACGGCCTGCAGAACGAGCCTCCGGTGCCGACGGACGCCAAGGTCCGCCTCCTCGACATGCTGTCCCGCACGGGCATCTCACGGATCGAGGCCGTCAGCTTCGTCCACCCCCGCGCGATCCCGCAGATGGCGGACGCCGACGAGGTCTGGTCTCGCGCGAAGCGGGTGGACGGCGTCCGGTACTCGGCGCTCGTCCCCAACCTGAAGGGGGCGCAACGCGCGCTCGAAGCGGGCTTCTCGGAGCTCGAGATCGTGGTCTCGGCCTCGGACACCCACAACCGCAAGAACATCAACAGGTCGACCGAGGAGTCCGTGAGCGACATTGCCGAGGTCTCCGCGCGGGTCCACGACGGGGGCGGGACGCTCGAGGTCATCATCGCGACGTCCTTCGGGTGCCCGTACGAGGGCGAGGTGCCCTTGGAACGCGTCCTCACGGTCGCGCGGCGGGCCCTGGAGTCCGGGGCGGACCGGCTCGCCTTCGGCGACACGACCGGGGTCGCCACGCCGACGCGGGTCGCCGCCCTCGTGGACGGCGTCAGGTCGGCCTCCCCGGACGTGCCGTTCCTGCTGCACTTCCACAACACCCGCGGGACGGCGCTCGCGAACATCCTCATTGCGCTGCAGCACGGCGCGACCGAGTTCGACGCGAGCGTGGGCGGCTTGGGTGGCTGTCCGTACGCGCCGGGAGCGTCCGGGAACGTGGCGACGGAGGAGGTCGTCCACATGCTCGAGGACATGGGGATCGAGACCGGAGTTGACCTGGAGGCGCTGCTCGAGGCGGCGGAGTACGCGCAGGAGATCGTGGGGCACGAGCTGCCGAGCGGCGTGCTGAAGGCCGGACCGCGCACACGCACGGTGGCGGCCGCCTGAGCGGCTTTCTCCCGCGAGATCGGGACCGCTCCTATCCTGTGCGCCGTGTGCGACCCCGGTCCGGCTCGAGCGGAGGACGCTCCTTGACCACGCCCACTCGGACGGATCCGTGATCTACGACTTTCTCGTCGTCGGCGGGGGCATCGTCGGAGTCGCGACGGCGCGCGCGCTGCTGCGACGTCGTCCCGGCTCGAGCCTGCTGCTGCTGGAGAAGGAGGCGGACCTCGCGCGGCACCAGACGGGGCACAACAGCGGAGTGATCCACGCGGGTGTCTACTACGCGCCGGGCAGTCTCAAGGCCCGGCTCTGCCGGGCGGGGGAGCGCGCGACCAAGGAGTTCTGCACGGAGCACGGGATCCGGTTCGAGGTGCCGGGAAAGCTCGTGGTGGCCACCTCCGAGCGCGAGCTCGACCGGATGAGGGCGCTGCGCGCGCGGGCCGAGGCCAACGGCCTGGTGGTCGACGTCCTGGACGGCCCGGGGCTGCGCGAGCGAGAACCGCACGTCACCGGCCTCGGCGCGCTCCACGTCGCCTCCACCGGGATCGTCGACTACCGGCGGGTGACGCGGGCACTGGCGGACGACGTCCGCGCTCTGGGCGGGACGCTCGAGCTGGACGTGCGCGTGGACGGCCTCGTCGAGACCACCAGCACTGTCACGGTTCGCGGCGGTGGCCGCGACTGGCGGGCCCGCCGCGTCGTCGTCTGCGCGGGGCTCCAGGCCGACCGGCTCGCCTGCATGGGCGGCGTCCGGACGGACTTTCGCATCGTGCCGTTCCGCGGCGAGTACTACCGGCTGCCGCCGTCGCGGGCGGGCATGGTCAGGCATCTGATCTACCCCGTCCCCGACCCGGAGCTGCCGTTCCTCGGCGTGCATCTGACCCCGATGGTGGACGGCGGCATCACCGTCGGTCCCAACGCCGTCCTCGGGATGGCTCGGGAGGGCTATCGCAAGGGCTCGTTCTCCGCGGCCGACGTCCGGGACTGGGTGACGTTCCCGGGGATGTGGTCGCTGGCGGGGCGGAACGTGCGGACAGGCGCCGAGGAGCTCCGTGACTCCCTGCTCAAGCGCGGGTACCTGGCACGGTGCCGCAAGTACGTGCCCGGGCTGACGCTGGACGACCTGCAGCCCGAGGAGGCCGGGATCCGCGCCCAGGCGGTCCTGCGCGACGGAACGCTCGTGCACGACTTCCTGTTCGAGGAGACCGGCCGGATGCTGCACGTCTGCAACGCACCCTCGCCGGCGGCGACGTCCGCCATCCCCATCGCCGAGATGATCACCGACCGGGTGCTGGAGCTGGCGTCCTAGCCGAACGATCGGCTGTCAGCTGGGAGTCGAGTGCTGGACGGCGGGGAGGTTGTTCGAGGCGAAGACGAGGGCGTAGGGCACGCCCACCTGCACCTCGGTCCAGTTGTGTCCTTGCCCGGGGTTGATCCGGAACTGCACCGGATGATCCCGCGCCTGCAGGTCCTGCGCGAGGCGCCGGACCCGGTTGACGCCGTTCTCGCTGCCGACGTCGAGGTAGACCGGCATCGGGTGGCTGAACGTCGTGCTCGGCAGGTACGCCGTGGGCGAGTGGGCCCGGAAGGCGGCTTGGTTGCCCTCGAAGGCGACGCGCCCGCCCCTGCCGGGGTCGCCGTACGGTTCGAAGGCGAGCACGCCGCCCCAGACGTCCTGGTGGCGCAGCCCTTGGTCGAGCGCGCAGAAGCCGCCGGAGGACATCCCGCCAAGCATGCGCCCGTGACGGCCGGGAATGGTCCGGTAGGCGCTGTCCATGTACGGCAGCACGGTCCCGTAGATCCAGCTCTCGATCTTCGGGCCGTGGACGGCGTCGAGGCACTCGGTGTCTCGGATCCCGCCGCCGTTGACGTCGATGGACACCAAGATCATCGGCCGTACGAGGTGCGAGGCCAGCAGGACGTCCATGACGTGGTCGGCCTGGCCACCGGCGAACCAGTCCGCCGACGTGCCGGGGTAGCCGTGGACGAGGTAGACGACGGGGTAGCGGGGGCCGGCCTTCGCGTCGTACCCGGGAGGTGTGTAGACCCATGCCGTGCTCGCCGGGACCGTAGCCGCGGCATCGGCGGGAAGGGTGATGGTGCTGACCGCTCCTGTGGTGCTGGCCGGGCTTGTGGGGCTGGCCGGCACAGGGCTCGCCACGGCGGGGCTGGCCGGGCCCGTGCTGCTGGCCGGCCCGGCGCTGGACGACCGCGCCGCCGCCTGTCCTGCTGGCACGTGCGGTGCCGTGCTCGCCGTCGGGGACGACGTCAGCAGACGCCCGCCCGCGGCCAGGTTCGGCACGTACCCGACGTAGGCGTTCGCGATGGCGGCGGATGCGAGCAGGACCAGCACGGCGGCCGCACCGGATCGAAGCACGGTTCCCACCCTCGCCGGACGACGGGCTCCGGAGCGTGTGCGCCTGCGCAGCCTGCTGAAGACCAGCAGGAACGCGGCCGCGACCAGAGAGCCGACGGCAACGCTGCCCGCCACCTCCCAGGAGCTCAGCCAGGCTGAGCCGTGGATATCCGCGAGCACGCTGGGCGGGATCGACACGCGCGGCGCCCGTGCAGCCGCCAGTCCGAGCACGCCGTCCTCCCATGGTCGCGATGGCCCGCGCGAGCACCATCGTCTCTAGGCGCGAGGCCTCTTGATCACGCGAACCTTCTGTCTCAGGCGCTGAGGAGAACCTGAGAGACCACTTCTGGCCATCCCGGTCGACACAGAGCATGATCGACGCCGATCGAGGAGGCCGTGTGGGACGTGGCCGCGGGCCGGAGCCGGGGAGAGTGGTGGGCACCGCGCTGGTGGTCGTGGTGGCCTTCACCGCGCGCCTGGCTCCGGTGCTGGCCGGTGGGGGCCTGCGGGGCACGGGGACCTACGACGACGGCGTGTACTTCACCGCCGCCTTGGCCCTGGTCCACGGCCGCCTGCCGTACGGTCAGTTCGTCCTGCTGCACCCGCCCGGCGTGATGCTCGTGCTCGCGCCGTTCGCGGGCCTGGCGTCGTGGGTGGGGGACAGCACGGCGTTCGCGCTGGCGCGGGTGGCGTTCATGGTGCTGGGAACCGTCACTGCCGTGCTGGTGGCCAGGCTGGCGGGCACGGCCGGCAGGACGGCGGCCACGACGGCCGGTCTTGCCTACGCCATCGCTCCCGCCGCGGTCTACGCCGAGCACACCACGATGCTGGAAGGCCCGGTCAACCTCTGCCTGGCGGCCGGCCTCTTGGTCCTGCTCGGCCGGGCGCCGATTGTTGCGCCGAGGGCGGCCCTCGCGGGCGCGCTCCTCGGCCTCGGGACGACTGTCAAGTTCTGGGAACTCGTCCCGTTGGTCGTGGTCGCCGTGTGGGTCGGGGCACGTGTAGGACGACCCCATCTGGTGCACCTGCTGGCGGGTGCGGTGGCTGCTGGTGTCGTAGTGTGCGGGCCGTTCTTCCTGGTGGCGCCGGGCGCGATGGTGCGTTATGTGCTGCTCGCCCAGCTCGACCGGCCACGGATGGCAGCAAACATCCTCGACCGGTTGGCGCTGGTGGTGGGGCAAGGACCGGCTGATGCGCCTCGCCCTGTGCTCATGGCTGTCATCGTCGGCGCCTCCGCTGTGCTGTTCGCGGCCGCCTGGAGCATCCGCCACGACGAGGGCGCTCCGCTCTTCCTCGCCTTGAGCGCTGGGACCATGGCTCTGGTGCTGGCAAGCCCACCGGCGTTCCGGCACTACGGTGCCATCGCGGCGGTGCCGGTCAGCGTCGTGCTCGGCGAAGCGGTCCAACACGCGTGGGACCGGTCATCGGCCGATCGCTCTCCTGCGCGGATGTTGACGCTCGTGGCTGCCGCGTTCGTGGTCGTGGCGATGGCCGTCACGTCGATCCGCGAGTTCGGCGTGGTCTTCCCTCGGAGGCTGGCGACGGCGGCGCAGCAGCAGGGGTGCGTCACCGCGGACGACCCGACGAACCTGCTCCTGCTCGACACCGCCAGTCGGGACCTCGACCGCGGCTGCCGCCTGTGGGTGGACGTCACCGGGGTGACCTACGACCCGGCCAGGAGGACGCACCTGCTCAGTCGTGCCGACGACCCGCTCTGGCAGCAGGAGATCTGGGCCTACCTCTGCTCGGGCGACGCCGCGATCATCACGCGACCATCAACCGGCCTGGACGCGAAGGCGCAGGAAGCCCTCGCCGGCTGGCCGCGACTGGCCCGTGCCGGCCGGTTCGACCTGCTCAAGACACCACGGAGCTGTACCCCACCGCCGGGTGTCGGATGAACGACGTGTCTATCACGGAGCCGCATGACGTGGACACGCGATGCGTCCGACTTGATGAGCTTTGCGTCTGACTCTTGTCCTCGTGCAGACGGTGCTTCATCCCGTCCAGGCCGTGCTTGGTCCCTCCGGGTCGAGTTTCATCCCTCCAGGCCGTGCTTCATCCCGTCGAGACCGTGGTTCACCCGTCAGTTCTGGTCTCGTTCGAGGTTGAGGCGTAGTTGTTGTCCGGTTCGGATGGCTTTGTTGGTGGCGTCGTGCAGGGTGTTGCGGACGGGTCGTTGCTGCGGGTCGAGCCAGGCGGGTGGGACGAACCAGGGCTTGTCCTTGATCGTGCGCATCTGCCACTGCCCGGCGTGGATGACGTCGTGGTGGGCCTGGCACAGCAGCGCCAGGTTGTGCA
>JBKHWX010000112.1:0-16168 GCA_046566325.1 Actinomycetes bacterium
AGGTGACCTTGGGCGTGTCCTTGCTCACGAGCTTCGCGCGGGACTTGCCGAACTGCATGACGCGCGAGCCGCCGCCCTGCATCTGGCTGAGCAGGAACCAGAACAGCGCGAGGATGATCACGAGCGGAAGCAGGGTGATGAGCAGGCTGCCGAGGAAGGAGTCCTGAGGGACCTCGTCGGTGTACTTGCCCGGCAGGTCGGCGTTGGTGACGGCGTCCACGACGGCGGGCCCGCGCGGGGCGACGTAGAAGAACTGGACGCGCTTACCCCGGTTCTCGCCGTTCTCGACGTAGTCGCTCTTGAGCGTGAGGTCGACGCGCTGCTCCCGGTCGACGATCTTCGCCTGCTGGACCTTGCCCTCGCGCAGCAGCTGCAGGCCGTCCGCAGTGTCGACGCGGGCGAAACCGCCGCTGCTGAACGCCTGGCTGCCGATGAGCACGACCAGGAGGGCGACCAGGATCCAGATCACCGGGCCGCGGAGAATGCGCTTGAAATCCATCAACTAAGGGCGGCTGCCCGTCCCTCCTGCTCGCTCTGCTGTAGCACGACGGTACACCGGGTCAGCGGTCCGCTACTCTGCTGCGCTCTGCCGGCTGGGCCTCGCGCAGACGAAGGCCCTGACAGGAGAACGGGGTGCGGACGCGGGCTGTTCCGTGTTCGCTCTCAGCGAGACGCGCGAGGCCGACCCGAAGCCCGCTGCTACCGACAGCCCTGGGCTACCCGGAGTACACGTGCGCGGCGAGCGTCCCGACGAACGGCAGGTTGCGGTACTTCTCCGCGTAGTCCAGCCCGTAGCCCACCACGAACTCGTTCGGGATGTCGAAGCCGGTGTACCGCACGTCCACCTCGACCTTCGCGGCCTCGGGCTTGCGCAGCAGGGCGAGGACCTCGACAGACGCCGGCCCGCGCGACGACAGGTTCGAGATGAGCCACGACAGGGTGAGCCCGGAGTCGATGATGTCCTCGACGATCAGCACGTGCCGGTCGGTGATGTCCTTGTCCAGGTCCTTCATGATCCGGACGACGCCGGACGACTTGGTCCCCGAGCCGTAGCTCGAGACCGCCATCCAGTCCATCTCCGCGTTGGTGTGCAGGGCGCGCACGAGGTCCGCCATCACCATGACGGCACCCTTGAGGACGCCGACGAGCAGCAGGTCCTTGCCCTCGTAGTCCCGGTCGACCTCGGCGGCCAGCTCGCGCAGGCGCTGCTGGATCTGGTCCGACGTCAGCAGGACCTTCTCCAGGTCCGACTCCACGTCCTGGCTATCCACTCGGGCGATCCTCCTGGGTCAGCGCCGTCAACGCCGCGCGGGCGGCGGGGACGGCAGCGCCATCAGCGCCGTGGCCGGCGGGGACGGCAGCGCCGTCAACGCGCGTGGCCGGCGGGGACGGCAGCGCCGTCAACGCCGCGCGAGCGAGAGCCTGCCATACGCCCTGACGGCCGCCACCCCACCGGGCAGGGACGCCTCCCCCTGCCCGTGCCAGTCCCGGACGAGCGCGTCGAGGGCGAGCACGTGCCTGTGGGCGAGCGACCCCGGTGGCGAGCCGGCCGAGACGGCGGCGAGGCGCAGCACGCGCCACCGGACGCCGTCCGGCTCTCGGGCCAGCCGGTCGACGTCCAGGCTGAGCTCGCCGTCCCCCGGCCCAGGGCCCGACCCGGTACGCGCCCGCGCGAGCGCCTCGTGGGCCAGGCGGTCCAGCACCTCCGCGTCCGCACGGAGCAGCCGAGCCGTCCGGGCGAGAGCGGCGGCCACACCGGGGCCGAGCTCGCTCTCCAGGACCGGCAGCAGCACGGAGCGGACCCGCGAGCGGGCCAGCCGCGGGTCTGCGTTCGACGGGTCGTCCCACGGGGTCAGAGCGAGGACGTCGCAGGTCGCCTGGACGTCGTCCCGCGGCACGTTCAGGAGGGGGCGCCGAAAGATGCCGCGTCGTAGCGGCATCCCGGCGAGGGAGCGCGCGCCCGACCCCCGGGCGAGCGCGAGCAGCACGGTCTCGGCCTGGTCGTCGAGGGTGTGGCCGAGGAGGACGGCGGCGGCGCCGGCGTCCGCGGCGCGCTTCCGCAGAGCCGCGTAGCGGGCCTCGCGGGCGGCCGCCTCCGGTCCCTGGCCGGTCGGGGCGGCGTCCACGCGGACGACGTCCACGGGCTCCAGCCCCAGCGCCCGGCACTGCCCGGCCGCCGTCGCCGCAACCGTCGCGCTGTCGTCGAACCAGCCGTGGTCGACGACCACCGCGCCCGCTCGCAGGCCGGCCCTCGGTGCGACGAACGCCGTCCCCGCCGCGAGGGCGAGCGAGTCGGCCCCACCGCTGCAGGCGACGAGGACGAGCTGCCCGGGGCCGACGTCCGCCAGCTCGGCGCGGACGGCCGCTCGGACCGCGGCGACCCGCGGGTCCGGCCCCGTCACGACGTGCGCGTCAGCCGTGGACGCGGCGGACCCAGGCGGCAGGGTCGTTGATCTCCTCGGGCTTCGGCAGGGTCTCGGGCGACGTCCACACCTCGTTGAACCCGTCCATGCCGATCTTGTCGACGACGCCGCGCACGAACGCCGCGCCGTCCGCGTACTGCTTCATCTTGGCCTCGAGGCCGAGCAGGCGGCGCAGCAGCTGGTCGAGGGCCCCACGGCCGGCCCGGCGCGCCGTGAACCGCCCGCGGATCTCGGCGACGCTCGGGATCACCTGTGGACCCACGTCGTCCATGACGACGTCCGCGTGCCCCTCGAGCAGCGACATCACCGCGGTCAGCTCGGCGAGCTTTCGCCGCTGCTCGGGGGTCTGGATCAGGTCGAGCAGGCCGTTGTGCTCCCCCCGGAACACCTCGGGAAGCTGCCGCGCGGCGCTGGCCAGCCGGTCGACCAGCGCCCCCGGCTCGCCGAGCAGGTCGACGACGAGCTCGCGGACCTGCTGCACCATGAACGTCCGCAGCCAGGGGTTCGCGGCGAACTGCACCCGGTGGGTCTCCTCGTGCAGGCACACCCAGAGCCGGAAGTCGGTGGGGTCGACCTCCATCTCCCGCTCGGCGTGCACGATGTTCGGCGCGACGAGCAGCAGCCGGCCGTGGCCGGAGACCGTGGCAGCGGGGTCGGCGAACAGGTCGAACTGCCCGAGCACTCGCGACGACAGCAGCGACAGCAGCGAGCCGACCTCGGCTCCCGTGACCCGGCTCCCGACCGCGGTGATGACGGCGTTCGGCGGCTTGTCGCGCTTGCTCAGGGCCTGGTTGACGGCTGGTCCGAGCAGGGTCCGGAAGGCGCCGATGTTCGCGCCCACCCATCCGACGCGGTCGATCACGAGGACGTCCTCGCCCGGCTCGGCGTGCAGGCCGGTCGTCCTGCCCACATGGCCCGTCGACGCCACCGCGTCCGCCCGGAGCTCGGCCACGACGTCCCGGGCCTCCTGGGCCGAGACCGCAGGTCCCGGCCGCACGAGCCGCGACGCCGTCCGCCTCGCCAGGTCCCAGTCCACGAGCGCGTCGACGGCGGCGAAATCGTCGCCGCTTCCGGGTGCGGCGTCGCTGTCTGTTGTGCCGTCATGGTCGTTCCTCGTCGTCACCGCACCACCGTACGCGGACGGGGAGGCGACGCCCGTCGGGATCATCCGCACCGCCCGCACGACCCAGGCCGCCTCAGCGGCAGCCGCAGGCCGCGAGCGAGGCCGCGAACCTGTCCACCGCGTCTCGCGCCGGGTCAGTGCCGTGCACGTGGTCGGCGAGGACGGCGAACGCCAGCAGGCGGCCGTCCGCGTCGACCACCGTGCCCGCGAGGCTGGTGACGCCGAGGAGGGTGCCCGTCTTGCCGCGGACGAGCCCGACCGCGGCCGGGTCGCTCCGGAAGCGGTCTGCGAGGGTGCCGTTCAGCCCGGCCACCGGTAGTCCGACGAGCAGCGGTCGCAGCTCGGGGTGGTCGGCGGAGGCGGCCTTCGCCAGCACCCCCGCCAGCAGGGAGGCGGGCAGAGCCGACCCGTCCCCGAGGCCGCTGCCGTCCACGAGCCGGGCCGACGAGGTGTCGAGGCCGAGGCTGCTCACCTCGTCGAGCACGGCCCGGGCCGCGTCCGGGAAGGCCGTGGTGCGCCCGAGGTCGCGGGCCACGAGCCGGGCGAGGGCCTCGGCGACGTTGTTGTCGCTGGCCTGCAGCATGTACCCGACGACCTCGCCGAGGGGCGCCGACCTGACCTCCGCGAGCACCACGGGGTTCCCCGGCGCGACCGCGCGCACGACCGGCCCGACGACCGCGACTCCGTGCGCGGCGAGCAGCTCGGCGAACCTGCCGGCGGCGCTCATGGCCGGGTCGAAGACGCGGGGAGCGTAGTTGGCGTCCCTCGTCCGTCCGGCGTCGACCGCGACCGACGAGACGGGGGCCGCGAAGCCGCCGGTGACGTCCGCGTGCGTCCAGCCCGGGCCCATCGGGTTCCCGGTGAACAGGGTGTCGTCGAGCCGGACGGCGACCGTGGTGTGTCCCGTGCGGAGCAGCCGGGCGGCGGTTGCGGCGGCGAGGTCGTCGAGCCCGGCGCGGCCGTTCACGCTGGTGGGGCTGCCGGCGCCCGCGGAGAGCAGCACGTCCCCGCCCCCCACGAGAACCACCTCGTCGGCCGTCACTCCCTGCACCGCACGCGTCGTCGTGGTCGCGTCCGGTCCGAGGCGGTGCAGTGCGGCGGCCGCCGTCAGCAGCTTCGCCACGGAGGCCGGCTCGCGTGGCACGTCGGCCTCCTTCGCGTACAGCTGCTCCCCGGTGAGGGCGTCGACGACGGTGGCCGAGACGCCCGGGCCGAGCTGGGGGGCCAGGACGAGCGGGGTGAGGACGGCGGCCAGCGCGGTCGCGTTCGGCTGCGGAGCCTTCCGGTCGACGGCCGCGAGGACAGCGGCGGCAGGGCTCGGTCGGACCGCGCCGGGGGCCGTCGGGAAGGCCTCGGCGGCCGGTGGCGGGGGCGAGGCGGTCAAGACCCCCGGCACGACGTCGTAGAGGTCCCCCACGACGTACCCCCCGAGGAGCACGAGCACGGCGAGGCAGGTCGCGACCATGCCCCGCCGGCGCCGTCCTGCCATGCCTCCCGCTCAACCCTCCGGATTCCGAGGAACGTCGTGCCTGCGACAGGGAACCGGGTGTGTTGGACACTAGCGCCCGAGTGCTGGAGGCCTGGCCAGGCCGCCCCGACCCGACAGGGAGTGCCCGATGGAGTTCGACGTCACGATCGAGATCCCGAAGGGGACCCGCAACAAGTACGAGGTGGACCACCACACCGGGCGAGTGCGGCTCGATCGGACCCTGTTCACCGCCACGCACTACCCGGCCGACTACGGCTTCATCGAGAACACGCTCGGCGAGGACGGCGACCCCCTCGACGCGCTCGTGCTGCTCGACGAGCCGACGTTCCCCGGCTGCCTCGTCCGGTGCCGCGCGATCGGGATGTTCCACATGCGCGACGAAGCGGGGGGCGACGACAAGATCATGTGCATCCCCGCGGGCGACCCCCGGCTGGACCACCTGCAGGACCTCGACGACATCGGCGACTTCCACCGCCTGGAGATCCAGCACTTCTTCGAGACCTACAAGGACCTCGAGCCCGGCAAGTCCGTCGAGGGCGCGCACTGGGCCGGTCGCGAGGAGGCCGAGGCCGAGATCCGGGAGTCGTTCGAGCGGCTCAAGCGCGGCGGCGGGCACTGAGGAGGTCCGAAGGGGCGGCCGGCCGCGCGTCAGGGGCGGCCGGCGAAGTCCGTCGACCCGCTTCTCCGCAGCGGGACCTCGCGCACGGGCTTGCCGGCGCTCGGCGCCTCGATCATGCGGTCGTCCCCGGAGTAGACGGCGACGTGGTAGATGGACGACGCGTTGCCGCCCTCGCCGTAGAACACGAGGTCGCCGGGGCGAAGCTGGGAGTACGCGACCTTCTGGACGGCGCGGTACTGGTCCCGTGACGACCGCGGCAGGAGGACGCCCGCCCGCTGCCACGCCCGAAGGGTGAGGCCGGAGCAGTCGTAGGCGCTCGGCCCGCTGGCGCCCCACAGGTACGGCTTGCCGATCTGCGTCCTGGCCCAGGCCACCGCGGCCTGACCGCTCGCGGGCGAACCGGCTGAGCCAGCCGGCGGAGGAACGGGCCGGGCCACCGGAGCGGGCCGGTCCCGGCTCGCCCGGTCAGCGGCGCGCTGCTCTGCGGCGCGCTCGTCCGCTGGGGCGCGCTGGGCTTGGCGTTCGGCCTCCGCCTGCCGCGCCGCGGCCGCCTCCCGTGCCGCGACCGCCTCCCGCTCCGCTGCCGCCTGCCGCGCCGCCGCCTCCTGGCGGGCCTGCCGCTCGGCCTCGAGCCCCGCCTGGCGCTGCTGCTCGAGCCCCACACCGGTCTGACGAAGCGCCGCGAGCTGCGCGACGAGCTGCGAGCGGGTCGCGGCGACGCGCTCGACCTCCGCCTGGGCTGTCGACTGAGCGGCTGCTGCCGCTTCGCGCGCGGCGGCCGCCGCCCGGGCGGCCGCGGTCTGGGCCGCCTGCGCCTTTGCCGCCTGCTCGTCCAGGACCTTCGCGACCGCCCTGGTCGCGTCCGCCCGCTGGTACACCCGCTGGCGCTGCTTGCCGAGCTGGTCCAGCGCCGCGGCCCGGTCGAGCACGTCCTCGGGGCCGCCGGCGGCCAGGAAGACCTCGAGACCTCCGAGCCTCGTGCCGTCCCGGTAGGACGACGCGGCCAGCCGCCCGATCTCGTCGCTGGCCGCGGCAGCCTGACCGCGTGCATTCCGAGCGGCGGCCTTCGCCCGTCGGGCCGCCGCCTGCCTGACCTCCAGCGCCGACCGCGCCTGGTTGTAGTCCTCCGTCGCCATGGCCGCCGCGCGCGTCGTCCTGTCGAGCTCGGCGGACGCGTCCGACAGCCGGCTCTCGACCTGCTCGATCTGCGCCGAGGTCCCGTCGACGGCCCGGCGAGCGGCGTCCACCTGCTGCTCGCTCGGGTACGCCTGCTCGGTCGGAGGACCGACGGGGTCGGCCCCGGCGTGTGTCGCGCTGACGACGGCCAGAACGAGGACGACGGCCGTCAGGCCGACCGCAGGCGCGCGTCTGTCCGAGGAACGGCCGTCCGGCACGCGTCTGCCCTCCCGAGTGTGCTGACACGTCACCAGTCGGGGGAGGTCAATTCCCCCTCAACTGGCCGGCGACGACCGTATCGTCCGATTTGTTCCGCGCAACTCGGGCAGTGCCGCGTCGGGGCGCGACCACGCGCCCCGACGAAAGGGATCAGCGGCTCTCGCGGCTCTGCTCGCCCGACCCTCCCGCGCGGCCTTCCGCGAGCCAGACGAGGCGCTTCAGCGTCTCGGCGTTCCGCAGCCGGAGCCCACCCGCACGCACGGGCCGGGGGATCATGCGCGCCGGACCCTCGCTCGCGTCCTCGCTGATGGAGACGACGCACCCGGCGGCCGTCGGCGTGACCTCGATGTGCACGTCCGCCTCGCCCGTGGGCCAGGCTCGTGCCTTCAGCCGGATGTAACGGGGCCGCTCGTGCTCGATCACCGTCGTGGTGTCGTCCAGCATGAGCGGCCAGACGCCCACCGAGTGGTGGAGCCGGCTCCCCGGAGAGGGCCAGTCGTCGTCCACGTCTCGCATCCGTGCCGCCCCGACCACCCACAGCGGGTAGCTCCACCCGTCGTCCAGGACGTCGAAGACCTGCTCAGGACTGCAGCTGGCGGGCATGCTGGTCGTGGTCACGCACAACTATCAGACCGCGCCGTCAAGCGGCGCCACCGGAGGGAGCGAGCGTGAACGTCGACCGCATCGTCGTCGTCGGGGGAGGTCTCGGTGGCGCAAAGGCGGTGGAAGCGCTGCGAGAGAAGGGCTTCCACGGCTCCCTGGTGCTCGTGGGAGCCGAGGACGAGCTGCCCTACGAGAGGCCTCCCCTGTCCAAGGGCTACCTGCTGGGCAAGGACGACTTCGACTCGGCGCGCGTACACCCCCGGGAGTGGTACGACGAGCACGGCGTCGAGCTGCGTCTCGGGACGCCGGCGACGGCCGTCGACCGCGACGCCCGGCAGGTCGTCCTCGGCACCGGCGAACGTCTGGGCTACGACCTGCTGGTGCTCGCGACAGGCTCCGTCCCCCGCCTGCTCCCGCTGCCGGGCGCTGACCTGGACGGAGCCCTCACGCTGCGGTACCACGGCGACAGCGACCGGCTCCGGGCGGCGTTCACCCCGGGTGCCCACGTCGTCGTGATCGGCGGCGGGTGGATCGGGCTCGAGGCGGCGGCGGCAGCACGGCAGGCGGGGTCCGAGGTGACCGTGCTCGAACGCGAGCGGCTGCCGCTGCTGCAGGTGCTCGGTCCCGAGGTGGCCCAGGTCTTCGCGGACCTGCACGCGGAGCACGGCGTCGACATCAGAACCGGCGTGGACGTCGCCGAGCTGGTAGGGCAGGACGGCTCCGTGCGAGCCGTACGCCTCCGGGACGGGGCTGAGCTGCCCGCCGACGTCGTCCTCGTCGGGGTCGGCGCGGCCCCCGCGGTCCAGCTGGCGGAGCAGGCCGGCCTGGACGTCGCGAACGGCGTCCTGGTGGACGCGCAGCTGCGGACGAGCGACCCGCGGGTGTTCGCGGTCGGGGACATCGCGAACGCCGTCCACCCGGTGCTGGGCGAGCGGGTCCGCGTCGAGCACTGGGCCAACGCGCTCAACCAGCCGGCGGTCGCCGCCGGGGTGATGCTCGGCGGGGACGACGTCTACGACCTGCTGCCGTACTTCTACACGGACCAGTACGACCTGGGGATGGAGTACGTCGGGCACGTCGGCCAGGGCGGGTACGACCGCGTGGTCTTCCGCGGAGACGTGCCGGGACGCGAGCTCATCGCGTTCTGGCTGCGCCGCGGCGCGGTCGTCGCCGGGATGAACGTCAACGTCTGGGACGTCGTCGACGACATCAAGGAGATCATCGCCGCCGGTCCTGACGTGGACGTCGAGAAGCTCGCGGACCCGGACGTGCCGCTGCGGGAGGTCATCCGGCGCTGAGGGCCACCAGGACCGCGGTCACGGCGACCTCGACCGCGGCGCCCAGCACGTCGCCAGTGACGCCACCGAGACGGCGGACGCACCGCCTCACCAGGAGGGCGGCGAGAGCCCAGCCGACCAGGACCGCGACGAGGGCGCGCGCGGCCGAGACGCCAGCCAGGGCGGCGACCGCGGACGTGCCGAGGAGCACGAGCAGCGCGACCAGGGCCGCCGCGACCACCGGGACCGAGCCCGCGACGGTCGCGCCGAGACCCTCGGCCCGCGCCGCGGGGACGACGGTCGAGCAGGCCAGAGGAAGCACCGCCCGTCCGGCGACGACGGCGACCACGACGGCGAGCGGGCCGCGGCCGTCCTGCACGCACGCGGCGAGCGCCGCGACCTGCAGCCCGAGCACCAGCACCAGCGTGACGACGCCGGCCGGTCCCACGTCGCCGCGCCGCATGACGGCGAGAGCCTTCTCGCGGCTGTACGAGGCCGCGAGTCCGTCCGCGGTGTCGGCGAGCTCGTCGAGATGCAGGCCACGGGTCATCAGGGCGAGCGCAGCCACAGCGAGCCCGGCGGACACGAAGGACGGCACGCCGGCCGCCACGGACGCCGCGAGAACGAGCCCCGCCACCACACCGAGCCCCAGCCCGACCAGCGGTGCGGCCAGCATCGCGGCCCTCACGACCGCGGCGTCCAGCCTGTGCGGTGGGCCGACCGGCAGTGCGGTGAGCGTGCCCACGGCGAACCGGAGGCCGTTCACGCCAGCTCGAGCACGCGGCCCGCCACGACGAGCAGCACCTGCTCGCTCTCGGCCGCGACGGCCTGGTTGAGGCGGCCCAGCCAGTCGCGGAAGACCATCCCCGACCGATGAGCCGGGACCACGCCGGAGCCGACCTCGTTGCTCACTGCGACCACCGGGACCTCGACGCTCCGCCAGGCGTCCAGAAGGTCGTCGATCCTGGACCGCGTCCGGTCCTCCCAGCCCGCTGCCCCGTCCCACGCGCCTTCCTCGGCCAGCACGCCGGCGAGCCAGGTCCCGAGGCAGTCGAGCAGCACCGGCGTGGTCGAGCTCCTGAGGACGGCGGCAGGGTCCGTCGTCTCGACGGTCACCCAGCCGGCCGGCCGGCGCTCCTGGTGGCGTCGCACGCGCTCGTCCCAGTCCAGGTCGGAGCCGTCCGCGCGCGGGCCGGGCGCGACGTAGGTCACCTCCCGCTCGGCCGCCAGCCGACGCTCGGCGGCCGTGGACTTCCCGGACCGCGCGCCGCCCAGCAGGAGCGTGCGGCGGTGTCGGCGATCGAGGGCAGGGGAGCGGCCGCTGGCCGAGGGAGACGTGAGCGTCTCGCCGTCCTCGCCCGGCCTGGCGCCCCAGGCCGCCAGCTCTCTCACGAGCTGCGGCTCCGGGGGGTTGTGGTGGCCGAGGTGCACGGCGACGACGTGGGCACCGGGACGAAGCCCTCCCGCGTCCCGGATGCGGGCGAGCTGGTGGCCGAACGTCGAGAGGTCGAGATGACGGGTGCCGTGGTCCGAGCGGCGCCCGAACGTCTCCTCGAGCAGCAGCACGTCGACCGGGCGCCGGCCGAGGGCTTGCACCGTCGCGTCCGGCAGGGGCCCCGTGTCGGCGCCGTAGAACAGCCGCTGCCCCACGCCGTCCTCGACCGTGTACAGCAGCGCCGGCGGGTCGTGGTCGGCGGGCAACGCACGGACGACGTAGCCGCAGGCGGCGAGGACGTCGCCCTCCTCGAGCGGACGCCAGTCGACCTGGCTCTGCGGATGGCACCACTGCCGCCAACGCTCCAGGACGGCCGCGGGACCCGCGACGACGATCGTGTCGCCGCCGTCTGCCTCCGCCGGGTTTGCCCAGCTGCGGCTCAGCAGGGCCATCGGGGCGCTGTGGTCCGGGTGGTCGTGCGTCAGGAGGATCACCTGTACCCGGTCGAGGCGCCGTTCGGCACGCAGGGCGGACCGTGGCGCCTCGGGACCGCAGTCGAGGAGCAGCCGCTCGTCGACGAGGACAGCCGTCGGGGCTCGCACCCGACCGGCCGCGTGCTGGGCAGCGCACGAGGGGCAGCGGCAGAACGCGTTGGGCCAGCCGTCGGCGGAGCCGGTGCCCAGCAGCGCGACGTCCATGCCACCGGCCTCCTTCGACCTGTCCGCCGTCGACCTGTCCGCCGTCGACCTCGCACAAAGACCGCGCCGCGGGTCCGTGCCCGCGACACGCCGTCCCCGGCAGGTCGACGCCGGAGGACGCCCTACCGTACGGCCGCGTGAGCCTGATCGAGCGCACCCTGGCGGCCGTCGCGCCCGCCGACCCCGCCGTCGTCGCGCAGGCGCAGGAACGTCAGCAGGACCTCCTGAAGCCCACGGGCTCCTTGGGCGCCCTCGAACGTCTCGCCGTGCGGCTCGCGGGGAGCACCGGCCGGTGCCCGCCTCAGGCGGACCACCCCGCGGTCGCCGTCTTCGCCGCCGACCACGGCGTGTGCGCGCGGGGTGTGACAGCCTGGCCGCAGCAGGTGACCGCCCAGATGGTGGCTGCCGTGCTCTCGGGAGGCGCCGCCGTGAACGTCCTCGCCCGGGTCTCCGGCGCACCCGTGTGCGTGGTCGACGTGGGCGTCGCCCACCCCCTGCCACCAGCCGCCTCTCCGGGCGGTGCTCGGCTGGTCCGCCGTCCGGTGCGGCCCGGCACGGCCGACATGACGCGAGGGCCGGCGATGAGCGCCGACGAGGCACGCCGCGCGATGGACGTGGGCATCGAGGTCGCCGAGGCCCTCGTGGCGGAGGGGCACGACCTGCTGGTCGCGGGTGACCTCGGGATCGGGAACACGACGCCCTCCGCCGCTCTCGTCAGCGCCTTCACGGCGTCCCCGGCGACGGCGGTGACGGGACTGGGGGCCGGGCCGGGCGCAGGCGGTGTGGCCGGGAAGGTCGCGGTCGTCGATGAGGCCCTGCGGCTGCACCAGCCCGATCCCAACGACCCGTTGGCTGTGCTCGCCGCGGTGGGCGGGCTCGAGCACGCGGCGATCGCGGGCTTCCTGCTCGCCGCGGCGGCGGCGAGAGTCCCGGTCGTCCTCGACGGACTGATCTCCTGCGCCGCCGCCCTGGCGGCCGCGGCCCTCGCACCCGCAGCGGTCGACCACTGGGTCGCAGGGCACCGGTCCACCGAACCGGGGGCGGCCGTCGCCCTGCAGGCCCTGCGGCTGGAACCGCTGCTCGACCTCGGCCTCAGGCTCGGCGAGGGGACGGGCGCGCTGCTCGCCGTCCCGATCGTGCAGGCGGCCTCCCGCGTGCTGGCGGAGATGGCCACCTTCTCGGATGCCGGGATCGCACGGTAGCCGGGGATGCCTCGCCGACTCCGGGACGGGAAGGGCAGTGAGGACAGCGAGGACAGCGAGGACAGCGACTAGTGTGGCTTGTCCCGAACTGCGAACCAGAGCGGAGGTGAGTGGCATGACGACAGGCCCGAGCCGGCCGCGCGACGAGGACGACGTCCCCGAGGGCGACCGCGTCGAGCAGCTGCAGTCCGCCGGCTTCGTCGAGGACGACGTCGTCGTCCCCCCGGACGCCGAGCGCGCCGTCCCGGAGGCCTCCGACGGGGATCTCGCCGAGCAGGCCCACGAGGTACCGCTGGACGACGAAGAGCGCTGAAGGCGCCCTGGTCGCCGCACCGGTTGCCCTCGTGCGGTGCGGGCGTACCGCGCTCCGACACGGGGGTTCGCACCCTGCGCGAATCTGCGCGAGGGTGGTCCGGACACCCGGCTCTGTCGAAGCGAGGTTGCCATGACCCAGACCACCAGCGAGCGCACCACCGACGAGCAGTCGGCGGCGCCGTCCGCCGGACCCCTGTCGGACGACGAGCTGGCAGCCATCGACGCCTGGTGGCGTGCCGCCAACTACCTGTCCGTGGGCCAGATCTACCTGATGGACAACCCGCTGCTGCGGGAGCCGCTGACCGCCGAGCACGTGAAGCCGCGCCTGCTCGGCCACTGGGGGACGACGCCAGGCCTGAGCTTTCTGTACGCACACCTGAACAGGGCGATCTGCCAGCGCGACCTGGACATGATGTACATAATCGGGCCGGGGCACGGCGGGCCCGCGATCGTGGCGGCGGCATGGCTCGAGGGCACGTACTCGGAGGTCTACCACGACATCCCCCGCGACGCGGACGGCATGAAGCGGCTCTTCACCCAGTTCAGCTTCCCCGGGGGGATTCCGAGCCACGTGGCCCCCGAGACCCCGGGGTCGATCCACGAGGGCGGCGAGCTCGGCTACTCGATCTCGCACGCCTACGGCGCGGCGTTCGACAACCCCGACCTCACGGTGGCCTGCATCATCGGTGACGGCGAGGCCGAGACCGGTCCGCTGGCGACGTCCTGGCACTCCAACAAGTGGCTCGACCCGGTGCGCGACGGCGCCGTGCTGCCGATCCTGCACCTCAACGGCTACAAGATCGCGAACCCGACGGTGCTGGCGCGCATCCCCGAGGAGGAGCTGCTCGACCTGATGCGAGGGTACGGCTACGAGCCCTTCGTCGTGTCGGGCCACGACCCCGCGACGATGCACCAGCAGCTCGCGGCCACCCTCGACACCTGCCTGGACAGGATCGCGGCGATCCAGAAGGCCGCACGCGAGGAGGGGAACACGGAGCGGCCGACCTGGCCGATGATCGTCTTCCGGTCCCCCAAGGGATGGACGGGCCCGAAGGAGATCGACGGAAAGAAGGTGGAGGGCTACTGGCGCAGCCACCAGGTCCCGTTCGCGGACACGCGCGAAAACGCCAGCCACCTCGAGGCGCTGAAGGACTGGATGCTGTCCTACAAGCCGGAGGAGCTGTTCGACGAGCAGGGACGGCCGGTCCCGCAGATCGCGAACCTGCACCCGGAGGGGCGGCGCCGGATGAGCGCTAACCCGCACGCGAACGGCGGGGAGCTGCTGGTGCCGCTGCACATACCGGAGTGGCGGGACTACACCGTGGACGTCCCGAAGCCAGGTGGCTCGGCCGCGGAGGCGACCAAGGTGATGGGCACGTTCCTCCGCGACGTGATGGCGATGAACCTCGACGAGAAGAACTTCCGGCTCTTCTCCCCGGACGAGAACAACTCCAACCGGTGGCAGGACGTCCTCGAGGTCACCAACCGGACGTGGAACGCCGAGACGCTGCCCTACGACGACCACCTAGCCGTCGACGGGCGGGTGATGGAGATCCTCTCCGAGCACACGTGCCAGGGGTGGCTCGAGGGCTACCTGCTCACCGGCCGCCACGGGTTCTTCTCGACGTACGAGGCGTTCATCCACATCGTCGACTCGATGTTCAACCAGCACGCCAAGTGGCTGAAGGTCACCAACGACATCTCCTGGCGCCGTCCGATCGCGTCGCTCATCTACCTGCTGTCGTCACACGTGTGGAGACAGGACCACAACGGCTTCTCCCACCAGGACCCCGGCTTCATCGACCACGTGGTGAACAAGAAGGCCGAGGTCGTCCGGGTCTACCTGCCGCCGGACGCGAACACGCTGCTGTCGGTGACCGACCACTGCCTTCGCACGCAGCAGTACGTGAACGTGGTCGTCGCCGGCAAGCAGCCCGCGCCGCAGTGGCTGGACGCTGAGCAGGCGGCTCTGCACTGCGCGCGCGGCGCCGGCATCTGGGACTGGGCCAGCAACGACCAGGACGGCGAGCCCGACGTGGTCATGGCGGCCGCAGGCGACGTCCCGACGATGGAGGCGCTCGCGGCGACGGAGCTCCTCCGGGGCTACTTCCCCGACCTCCGGATCCGGTTCCTCAACGTCGTGGACCTCATGCGTCTGCAGGACGACCGGGAGCACCCGCACGGCATGTCGAACGTCGAGTTCGACTCGCTGTTCACGAAGAACAAGCCTGTCGTGTTCGCCTATCACGGCTACCCGTGGCTGATCCACCGGCTCACGTACCGGCGCACGAACCACGACAACTTCCACGTGCGGGGGTACAAGGAGGAAGGGACGACGACGACGCCCTTCGACATGTGCATCCTGAACGAGATCGACCGGTTCAACCTGTCCATCGACGTCATCGACCGCGTACCGCGCCTCGGCGACGCGGCGGCCTACGCCCGCCAGGAGCTGCAGGACCGGATCCTCGAGCACCGCCGGTACATCCGGATCTACGGCGAGGACATGCCCGACGTGGCCGCGTGGCAGTGGCAGAGCTCCGCGCAGGAGGACGCCGAGCAGAAGGGTGGCCACGGCGCCGGCGTCCTGAGCACCGCCGGCGACAACGTGTAGCCGGTCCGGGTCACGACACGTCTGCCGCTCCGGGCCGCTGCAGCGGCAGACGGAGGACCTCCCCCTCGGTGCGCAGGCGCTCGTCCAAGGCGTCGGCCAGCCCGTGCAGCTGGGCGGCACTGTCGCCGACGAAGGAGGGGCCGTGCATCAGGGCCAGCGTGGCCGGTGACAGGTCGGCCAGCCGGCGCAGCGTCGCACCCGTCCTGGGCGTGAGGCAGGTGGCGCCGAACTGGTCCTCCGCCGCCATCGCGGGTCCGACCATCTCGCTCTCCACGAGTGGCCGGCTGTGCCCCACGGCGGTGAAGAGGTCCCCGCAGAACAGGACGTCCGTCACCTCGTCGTAGTAGACACCGGCATCCCAGCCGTGCGGCACGTGCGGCGTGGCCAGGTACCGCAGCCGGTGACCGCCGAGGTCCAGGACGTCGCCGTCGTCGAGCGGTCGCGGTGGCCGGTCGGCGAGGTCGTCGATGCTGACCATGCATCCGACCCTGCCGTGGGCGACCTGGGAGCGAGGAGCGGCGCCCAGGAGCAGGTTCATGGCGCCGCACTCGTCGGCCTCCACGTGCCCGAAGGTGATCCACCTCAGGTCCTCGAGGGGCCGCACCCGGGAGAGGGCCTCGGCGACCAGGGGGAACATCCGCCGAGGTCCGGTGTGGAACAGCAGCGGCTCGTCCGCGTTCACGAACATCTGGTTGAACATGAAGTCGGCTTCGGGGACGTAGACCGAGACGCGGTACACGTCGGGTGCGATCTCGTCGAGGGAGACATCTGCCATGGGGCACCTCCCCGCCAATGCTCAGTCCGGAGGGGGGATCGGTCAAGAGCGCAGGCCGTACCTGGCCCGTGAAAGCTCCGTCGGCCGGGGTCTCTCCAGGACGCCATGTTCAGGACCCAGGGGGTCCAGGATCATCGGCCGTCCAGGATCACGGGCAGAGACACGGGCACGTCCGCTCCGGCCAGACGTACCGCCCCGGA
>JBKHWX010000113.1:0-6213 GCA_046566325.1 Actinomycetes bacterium
GAGACTACCCGTGGGACGCCGAGGGCCTCCCGAGGCGGCTGCTGCATAGACTGCGCCGGACCGGGCGAGGATCGGGGGTATCCGGGTGAATGGGAGCATTCGTGTCGCCGAGCAAGCGTGAGCAGCGCGGGCGCAGCCGCCTCGAGCGCGAGCACGCCCGGCAGCGGTACGCGAAGTGGCAGGAGCGCCAGGACGAGAGGGCGCTGCGCCGCCGCAAGGGCCGCCAGATCGCTCTCCTCGTCGGGACCACCGTCGTCGTGCTCGCTGTCGTCGCCGGTGTCTTCTGGCTGACCCAGCGGGGGAACGAGACCACGACGGAGGCGACCGCCACGCCGGTGCCCTCGTCGTCCGACGCGAGCAACCCGTGCCCGAGCCCGACGGTCACACCTCCGGCAACGCCCCAGCGGCTGACGGCGCCGAACCCGTCCCTGGCCGAGAACCGGACGTGGACCGCCACGATCCAGACCTCGTGCGGGCCGATCGGGCTCGAGCTCTACGGCGAGAAGGCGCCGAAGTCGGTGGCGTCGTTCGTGCAGCTGGCCCGCGCGGGCTTCTTCGCCGGGACACCCTGTCACCGGCTGACGACGCAGGGCATCTACGTCCTGCAGTGCGGCGACCCGACCGGCACCGGCACCGGCGGGCCCGGGTACGAGTGGGGGCCGGTCGAGAACGCCCCGGCGGACGACGTGTACCCGGCCGGCACGCTCGCCATGGCCCGCCAGGGCGGCAAGGCCGATAGCCAGGGCAGCCAGTTCTTCCTCGTGTACAAGGACTCCACCATCCCCTCGGACGCTGCGGGCGGGTACTCGGTGTTCGGACGGGTCACGTCAGGCTTGGACATCGTGCAGAAGATCGCCGAGGGTGGTCTCGCGTCAGACGGCGTCGCGCCCGCGCGCGCCATCAGCATCGAAGGGGTGACGGTTCAGTGACCGAGGACCGGACCTGGCAGCAGGACGTCGACGGGCAGCAGAGCGAGGAGGCGGCGACGGCGGACCCGCCCGCCCAGGCGGCCGCAGACGAGGCACTTCAGCCAGCGTCGGTCCTGCAGGAGGTGCTCCCCGAGGGCGCCGAGGAGGGCGTGCACGGGCCAGCGTCCGACGGCGACCTCGCTACCCCGGCGACTGCCGTGCTGGACGACGAGCCCGGACCCGAAGAACAGGCACCTGCCGAGCAGGCACCGTCCCCCGAGCAGGCACCGTCCCCCGAGCAGACGCCGTCCCCCGAGCAGACGCCGTCCCCCGAGCAGCCCGACGCAGAGCCGGTGGGCGCGCCGCAGCCGACCGCCGCCGTGCCGACCCCCGCCGCACTGGCCGCCACCGTTCGCCCGGGCCCGAGGCCCACGCCGAGGCCGGCTCCGACGCCGGCCGCGGTGCGCCGTCCTGCTGCGGAGCCGGCAGCAGCGGCGGGCGGCGCGTCTGACGCGGACACCATGCGGCAGACCCGTGAGCTCGCCGAGCGGGCCCGTCAGTGGGGTCGCGTCGGGGACGACGGCACCGTGTTCGTGAAGACCGCGGACGGCGAGCGTGAGGTGGGTGCCTACCCGGGCACGAGCGAGGAGGAGGCCCTCGCGTTCTTCGCCCGCAAGTACGACGACCTTGCCGCCCAGCTCGACCTGGCCGAGCAGCGCCTGGCCGTGCCCGAGGCGCCGTTCAAGGACGTGGCACGGACGCTGGACAACCTTCGGCCGACCTTGGCCGAGGCCAACGTCGTCGGGGACCTGGAGGCGCTGGAGCAGCGGCTGACGGCGCTGGACGAGCTGGTCGTCACGCGCCGCAAGGAGGCCGAGGAGCGCCGCGCCCAGGCCAAGGAGGCCGCACGTGTCGAGCGGCTCGCCCTGGTCGAGGAGGCGGAGCGGATCGCGGCGACCGACCCGGAGAAGATTCAGTGGAAGCCCTCGGGCGACCAGCTGCGGGCGCTGTTCGAGCAGTGGAAGACCGCCCAGCGCTCGGGACAGCGCCTGGACAAGCCGGTGGAGGACGAGCTCTGGAAGCGCTTCAGCCAGGCGCGGACGACGTTCGACCGGAACCGGCGCGCCTACTTCAACGAGCTGGAGAAGCGCCACGGGGAGGTCAAGGCGGTCAAGGCGAAGATCGTCGCGGAGGCCGAGGCGCTCGCGACGTCACGGGACTGGGGGCCGACGAGCGCCGCGTTCCGCGCGCTGATGGACCGCTGGAAGGCGGCCGGGCGCGCGTCGCGCAAGGACGACGACGCCCTCTGGGCGCAGTTCCGCGCGGCACAGGACACGTTCTTCTCCGCGCGTGCTGCCGACCAGGCGCAGGTGGACGCGGAGTTCCGGGGGAACCTGGAGGTCAAGGAGCGCCTGCTGACCGAGGCCGAGGCGCTCCTTCCGATCAAGGACCTCGAGGCCACCAAGCGCACCCTCCGCAGCATCCACGACCGCTGGGACGCCGCGGGCAAGGTCCCGCGCGCCGACCTCGGCCGGATCGAGCGGCGGCTCAAGGCCGTCGAGGACGCCGTCCGGCAGGCCGACGAGGCGCGGTGGCGCCGCCGCAACCCCGAGGCGAAGGCACGCGCGGAGGGTGCCCTCGGCCAGCTGGAGGAGTCCATCGCCGGGCTCGAGGCGGACCTCCGCACCGCCCAGGAGCGCGGGGACGAGCGGGCGATCCGGACGGCGGAGGAGGCCCTCTCAGCGCGTCGCGCCTGGTTGGAGCAGGTGCGGCAGGCGGCGAGCGAGTTCTCCTGACGCGGCGGGAAGGGTCGGCGGTGGGACGGACGGAGGTACGGTGAACGGCACGAACGGCCATGCGGCACCCGAGCTCGACTACCTGCGCCACCTCGCCGCGGACTCCGACCGCTTCGGGACACTCCTCGCCGGCGCCGACCCGTTGCTGCGCGTGCCGTCATGCACGGACTGGGCAGCGGACGACCTGCTCTGGCACCTGACGGAGGTGCAGTGGTTCTGGTGGGAGATCCTTCGGGGCCGCCTCCAGCAGCCGGACGCCGCCGAGTCGGCCACGCCGGAGCGTCCTGCGGACCGCGCTCGGCTCCCGGCACTCTTCCACCAGGCGAGCACGGGCCTGCACACGTGCCTGTCGCAGACCGATCCGGACGAGCCCGTGTGGACCTGGGCTGACGACCAGTCGGTGCGGTTCGTGCGGAGACGACAGGCGCACGAGGCGATGGTCCACCGGGTGGACGCCGAGCAGACCGTGGGCGTCGCGTCGGTACTCGACCCCGCCCTCGCGGCGGACGGCGTCGACGAGGCGCTGAGGGTCATGTACGGCGGCGCACCGCCGTGGGGCGAGATCACCGACGACGGCCCGACTGTCCGCGTCGCCGCCCTCGACACCGGGCACACCTGGCTGGTCGTGATGGCCCGGTTCACGGGGACGAGCCCGAACACCGGAAAGACCTACGACGAGCCGACCCTGCACGTGCTGGACGACGCGTCCGTCGCGGGGCCCGACGCCGACTGCACGGTCGAGGGCGCCGCGGCCGACCTCGACCTCTGGCTGTGGGGCAGGAAGTCCACGGACGACCTCGACATCACCGGGGACCGCGCGGCCTTCGAGCGCCTCGAGCAGGCCGTGGCGGCGGGCGTGCAGTAGCCCCTGCCGGCAGCGCCGTCGGTCGGGTGCGCACAGTCCCAACCGGGTCGGCGGCGCACGTCCCACTCGATGTCCACAGGCGGACGAACAGCCCGGCCGCCGTCCACAGACCATGCGAGCGCCGGTTGGCCTCCGCCCAGCGCTCCGGCAGCCTGACGCCGGTGAGCGGAAGCGCGGTGTCGTGGCTCGTGCGCCCCCAGGCCGTCCCGGCCGACGCGCCGCTGCTGCCCGGCGGCGGCTGGCCCGTCCACGTGCTGGAGGTGATGCGCTCCGAAGGCCTCGTCGAGCACCTCGGCGCGGGCATCTACCTGCCGGCCGACGCCGACGTCGCTCCCGCGACCCGTGCGCTCGCCTTCGTCCCGCTCGTCCCGGCGTGGGCGGTGCTGGGCCTCGAGGCCGCCGCGTGGGTGCACGGCGGTCCGAGACCGAGCCCGCCGTTCGTCGTCCTGACGGGCCTGCCAGTCGGGTCCCGCACGCTCCCCGAGGCCGTACGTGTCAAGGAGTCGTCGCTGCATCCGGACGACGCGACCACCGTGGCCGGCCTGAGGGTCACCTCCCCGGCGCGCACCGCCGCCGACCTCGCTCGCTGGGGAACGGGAGAGGCCGCGCGACGCAGCCTGGTCTGGCTGGTGACCTACGGCACCACGAACAAGGCCGTGCAGGAGGTGCTGGCGCGCCAGTCGCGGTTCCGCTACACCCGTCGGGCCCGGCAACGGCTGCGGCGGCTCCGTTCAGGCAAGGACGACGCGCTGTGGCAGATCTGCTGACCTCGCTGCGTCGGACGTCGGTAGGGCATTCCTGGCTCTGGCATCGCCTGCGACGCCGACGGCCCGCAGCCTCAGGCGTGCTGCTCGGCCTTCTCGGTCCTCGTCCCGGTGATCCGGTACACGTCGAAGACCCCGTCGATCCGGCGGACGGCGGCGAGGACGTGCCCGAGGTGGGTCGGGTCACCCATCTCGAAGGAGAACCGGGAGAGGGCGACGCGGTCGCGAGAGGTGGTCACCGACGCAGAGAGGATGTTCACGTGGTGGTCCGACAGCACCCGGGTGACGTCGGCGAGCAGGCGCGAGCGGTCCAGCGCCTCGACCTGGATCTGGACGAGGAACACCGACCCCGCCCCGACCGACCACTCGACCTCGACGATCCGGTCGGGCTGGCTGAGCAGACCCGCCGCGTTGCCGCAGTCCCCGCGGTGCACGGACACGCCGTGGCCGCGGGTGACGAAGCCGATGATCGGGTCACCCGGCACCGGCGTGCAGCACCGGGCCAGCTTGACCCACACGTCGTCCACGCCCTTGACGACGACACCCGAGTCCCCGCTGCGCGGCCGCCGCGAGGGGCTGACCGAGGGGATCGTGACCTCGGCGAGGTCCTCCTCGGCTCCGGCCGCGCCGCCGACCGCGGCGACGAGCTTCTCGACGACCGAGCTGGCCGAGACGTGGCCCTCCCCCACGGCCGCGTAGAGGGCCGAGACGTCGGCGTACCGAAGCTCGGTGGCCAGCGCGACGAGGGACTCGTGCGACATCAGCCGCTGGATCGGCAGCCCCTGCTTGCGCATCGCCTTCGCGAGCGCGTCCTTGCCCTGCTCGATCGCCTCCTCGCGGCGCTCCTTCGAGAACCACTGGCGGATCTTGTTCCGGGCCCGCGGGCTCTTGACGAAGGTCAGCCAGTCACGGCTGGGACCCGCGGTCTCGACCTTCGACGTGAAGACCTCCACGACGTCCCCGTTGTCGAGCTGCGACTCGAGCGGCACGAGCCGGCCGTTGACTCGCGCGCCCATCGTGCGGTGACCCACCTCGGTGTGCACCGCGTAGGCGAAGTCCACGGGGGTCGACCCCGCAGGCAGCGCGACGACGTCCCCCTTCGGGGTGAACACGTAGACCTCGCGGGCGTTGATCTCGAACCGCAGCGAGTCGAGGAACTCCTCGGGGTCGGCGGTCTCGCGCTGCCAGTCGAGCAGCTGGCGCAGCCACCCCATGTCACCCGCGGCGCCGGGGTCGCCGGCGTCGCCCCGGCCGTTCGCCAGGTCCTTGTACTTCCAGTGCGCCGCCACGCCGAGCTCGGCGCGCCGGTGCATCAGGTGCGTCCGGATCTGGATCTCCACCGGCTTGCCCTCGGGACCGATCACCGTCGTGTGCAGCGACTGGTACATGTTGAACTTGGGCATCGCGATGTAGTCCTTGAACCGGCCGGGCACCGGGTTCCACCGCGCATGGATCGCACCGAGGACGGCGTAGCAGTCGCGCACCGTGTCGACGAGGACGCGCACCCCGACGAGGTCGTAGATGTCGGTGAAGTCGCGGCCGCGGACGATCATCTTCTGGTAGATCGAGTAGTAGTGCTTCGGCCGCCCGGTCACCACCGCCTTGATCTTCGCCGCCCGCAGGTCCGCCGAGACGACGTCGCGGACGTGCGCGAGGTACTCCTCGCGGGCGGGCGCCCGATCGGCCACAAGGCGCACGATCTCGTCGTACACGCCGGGGAACAGCGCCGCGAACGACAGGTCCTCGAGCTCCCACTTGATCGTGTTCATCCCGAGGCGGTGGGCGAGCGGCGCGTAGATCTCCAGCGTCTCGCGCGCCTTGCGCTGCGCCGACTCCTGCGACACGTACCGCCAGGTGCGCGCGTTGTGCAGCCGGTCGGC